>JAPKMV010000073.1 GCA_026645635.1 Caldilineaceae bacterium | reverse complement strand
AGTGCGCCAGGTGATCATCGCCATTCCCACGGCGCCGGGCCGGGTCATTCGCGAAATTCTCGCCATCTGCGAGCGCGCCGATGTACAGGCCCGCACGATGCCCGGCATTTACGAGTTGCTCGACGAAACCGTGAAGGTCAACCAGTTGCGCGACGTCCAGATCGAAGACCTGTTGCGCCGGGAACCGATCCGCACGGACACGGCCGCGGTGCAAACGCTGCTGCGCGGCAAACGGGTCCTGATCACGGGCGGCGGCGGCTCTATCGGCAGCGAATTATGCCGCCAGGTGTGGCGCTGTGCGCCTGCCCAGTTGATTGTGCTGGGACACGGCGAAAACAGCATCTTTGAGATCGTGAACGAGCTGCGTGCAGCCTCCCCCGTCGCAAAAACTGAGGACGCGTCCGCCATTCTGACCGGTGAACCGCTGGAAGCCGTGATCGCCGACATTCGCTTTCCGGGGCGTATCCACGCGGTGATGCAGCACTATCGCCCCCAGGTGGTCTTTCATGCCGCAGCCCACAAACATGTGCCGCTCATGGAGCAGAACCCCGGTGAGGCGATCACCAATAACGTGTTGGGGACGCGCAATGTGCTCGACGCAGCGCTGGCTGCGGGCGTGGCGCAGTTCGTGATGATCTCCACCGACAAGGCGGTCAATCCCACCAGCGTCATGGGCGCCAGCAAACGATGCGCCGAACTGCTTGTCCATCGCGCTGCCAAACGCAGCGGGAAGCCCTATGTCGCGGTGCGCTTTGGCAATGTGCTGGGCAGCCGCGGCAGTGTGGTGCTGACCTTCCAAAAACAGATCGCCGCCGGCGGGCCGGTCACCGTCACCCATCCCGACATGCGCCGCTATTTCATGACCATCCCGGAGGCAGTGCAGTTGGTTTTGCAGGCGGCCGTGCTCGGCCACGGCGGCGAGGTCTTCGTGCTCGACATGGGCGATCCGGTGCGCATCGTCGATCTGGCGCAGGATTTGATCGAACTCTCCGGCCTGGAGGTCGGGCAGGACATCGAGATTGTCTACACCGGCATGCGGCCCGGAGAGAAACTCTACGAAGAACTTTTCGTGGACGGCGAACGCTACGAGCGCACGCGCCATCAAAAGATCTTTATTGCGGCCAATGCCAGCAGCTTTGTGCCAGCCGATCTGGAGACCATTCTGGCCACCATGCGCCAGGCCGCCGAAGCCAATGACCGCTCTGCCATTATGGCAGGATTGCAGCGGTTGATCCCTGAATTTCAGCCGCCGGATTTGGAACCCGGGAAGATCGCAGCGCCGCTGGAACAGAGTGAGACACCACAGAAACTTGAGGAATTATGAAAGATACGATGCGTCGGACGTTGATTTGGATGGCTCTGGCCATCGCCACGCTCCTGCTCGCCGCCTGCGATTTCGGCGGCGCAGAGGAGCCAACACCCCTTTCCTTGCCCACACCCCAGGCTTCTGCCGCCGCCAATCGCCAGACCTACACGGTTGCTCGCGGCGATGTGGTGGAACAGGCCGCCTATCCGGGCCGTGTCACGCTGGCCGACCAGCGCGAACTATTCTTTGGCGCCACGGGCCGCGTCGAAGATATCCTGGTGAACAGCGGCGACTTTGTCGTCAGCGGCACCGTTGTGGCGCAGCTCGATCTGCGTGGGTTGGAGTTCAACCTGGAGCGCGCACTGATTGCCCAGGACCTGGCGACGCAGCGCGCCCAAAATGCTGCGACTGCACTGGAATTGCAGCGGATCAGCCGCGAATATGACTTGCAGGTGGCAAAAATCCGCCTCGAACAGCTTCAATCGCGCCGCAACCCAGATGCAATTGCGACTGCAATCCAGGAAATCGCCGTCCGTCAAGCGGAACTGGCCTTGCAGCAACTGGACTTCGGCGTCGATCCCAACATTGCGGCCGAAGTGGCGCGCGCCGAGATCGGGCTGAACGAGGTGCAGGCCAACATCCAGGACAGCCGGATTGTGGCGCCGTTGGACGGCCAGGTGCTCTTCTCGGACGTTCTCCAGCGCGGTCAGCTTGTCCAGCCCTACGAAGCGGTGGCGACGCTGGCGGACACAAACGCGCTCATCGTGGAGGCAAACCTGGTGCCGGCGGATCTGGCGCGGCTGAACGAAGGCATGGCGGTGGCGCTGCGCGTCGGCGGCGAGGGCGGGCAGTTGATCGACGGGGTGATTCAGCGCATGCCCCAGCCCTACGGCACCGGTACGCGCACTGTTACCGAAGTGGCGCTGGCCAATACAGCCGACGCGGCGCTCTTGCGTCCTGGGGCAACCGTCGATGTGGTGGCCGAACTGAGCCGCGCCGACAATGTGCTCTGGCTGCCGCCAGCGGCCGTGCAGGGCTTCCGTGACAACTACTTTGTGCGCCTGGCCGATGGCAGCGAAGCGCCGGTGCAGGTGGGCATCCTGGGCACGGAGCGCGTGGAGATCCGCAGCGGTGTCACGGAAGGTCAGCAGGTGACGGGGCGCTAGCTGCTGGCGTCATCCGGTTGTGTCGTTTGGTGGGCTGAAGGTTCGGAGCAAACGAGGCAACGCCCGGGCGAGGAGATTGTCTATCTCGCGCAGCGTTGCCTCGTATTGATCTAGCGGTTGACCGATAGGGTCGGCGACATCGTAGGGAATGCCCACCGCGGCTTCGGCCAATGTGCGGATGCGCTCCCGCATCTGCGGATGTTCGGTGCGCAGCGCGTCGCGCTGCCCCTGTTCCATGGTGAGCACCAGGTCATAATCGCCGAAGTCGACGATCTCGACGGGGCGCGACCGATGCCGGCTCAAGTCAAGCCCGGCCTGTGTTGCGACAATGATGGCCGACTGTGTTGCAGGCAGGCCCGCCTGCGCCCACGCGCCTGCCGACTCGATCCGCCAATTGCCAGTCTGCTCCGGCGCCAGCCCATTCAGACGCGCCCGGCAGAGATACTCTGCCAGCGGGGAGCGAATCCGGTTGGCGGTGCAGACAAACAGGAGCGCAGGCATCGATGCTTAGTTCGTCGTCTGTGTGCGTTCCGCCATAGTGACTTCTGCCGCGGGTTTGCTGGGCGTCGCCACTCGATCTTGCTTCCGGCGCCGGCTCCCCTTTTGCTGCTTGCCGTCATCGTCGCCGTCGCTGTAATAGGCGTCATAGCTGTAATAGTAGTAGTAGTTGCGCGCCGAGCTGGTCAGACGATTGAGTACGGCGCCCACCAGAGGGGTGTTGACCTGCATCAACGACTCCAGCGCCCGATGCACCGCGGCGGAGCTGGTCTTCTGTGTGTCGATGACCAGCAGCGCGCCATCCACCATGCGCCCCATCACCTGCGAATCGGTGACGGCAAGCACAGGGGGCGTATCGTAAATCACAATGTCGGCGAGTTCCAGCAACTGTTTGCCAAGCTGCTGCATACGATGGGAGCCAAGCACCTCAGCCGGATTGGGGATCGTGTCGCCCGCCGGCAGCAGCCACAGGCTGAGGTTCACACCTTTGCTGGTCACCGGGTAGAGCAACGCCTCGATATCGCCGCCCTTGAGCGCCTCCGCCAGGCCAGGGCGCTTGCTTACGCCAAAGACCGTGTGCTGTTTGGGCTTGCGCAGGTCGGCGTCGACCAGGATCACCCTTGCGCCGGACTGCGCCATGACCACCGCCAGGTTGGCCGAGGTGATGCTCTTGCCCTCGCCTGCTTCGGCGCTGGTGACCATCAGCGTACGCATCTCATTGTCCAGGTTGGCGTACTGCAGATTGGTGCGCAGCCGCCGGTAGGCTTCGGTGATCGGATGGCGCGGTTCGTTGAGGCCGATCAAGTTGCCGGAGCGTGCGTTCTCGGCGTCTTTGTCGCTGGGCATCTTGGCGATGGCGCCCAGCACAGGCAGGTCGGCGATCTTACGCAGGTCGTCGGGTGACTGCACGCGGTCATCCAGATACTCGATCAGGAACACGACGCCCAATGCCAGCAGCGCACCGACGACGGCGGCCAATAGCGCATTGACGAGCGTACGCGGGCGCACCGGGCTGCGCGGCGTGTCGGCCGGCTCCATGAGCACGATGTTGTCGATGGACTGCGCCTCGGTCAAGCGCAACTGCTCGAAGCTGTTGAGCAAATTGCCGTAGCTTGCCTGCAACTGCGTCTGTTCGCTGCGCAGACTCGCCAATTCGAGCTCAGCCTGGGCCGTGCGCTGATTCTGCAGATCGCTCATCTGCAATTGGTTGGCCTCGACGCGTTTGCGCAGTTCGTCGAGCTGGGTGGAGAGACTGTTACGCGATTCTGTGAACCGGGCAAGCTGCACTGCACGCATCCCCTCGGCGAAGACCTGCGGCAGGGTGTTGGCGACCGCCGACGCCAGTTCCGGGTTTGGGCTTTCCACCGTCACCTGCACCAGTTGCGTATCACGCACCGGCGCCACGGCAACGCTCACCACCTGGCGGCGCACCGCCGCCGGATCCAGCCCCAGCCGCGTCAACGTATCCTCGATTGTCGAGTCGCGCTGCATCAGGTTGGCATAGGTGCGCGCCAGCCGTTCGCTGAGCAGGATGTCGTTGTAGTTGGCCGTAGCCGGGTTGCGCGCTTCATTCACCAGCACCTTGCTGCTGGCCGAGTAGATGCGCGTCTGGTTCATGCTGTAGAGGAAGGCAACGCCGCCGGCGATGATGGCGCAGAGAATCACCAGCCACGCCCAACGCAACGCAATGCGCCCATAGACTTTCAAATCGACCTGGGGGATGAACGAATCATTTTGTTCCATGAATGGGTTTCTCTCGCGAACAGATTTTGTTTACAGCGACAACGATAGGCATATCATCGGCATCGTACCACGACGGATGCAACTAACAAAACAAAGCAGGGGAACGGGTTTCATTTCACGTGGTGCGTGCTGCGTGTTGCGTGGTGCGTCACAAGGCAAAACACGCAGCACGCAATATACTTTGAGCGGGCACAGGGTGCGTGTTTGTCACCCTCTCACCCCCTCACCCTATCACCTTGTCCGGTATACCATAGGGCTACAGGGGCCTGCCGGTGCTAACGCACGCTTGGCCACTCCTGCCGGCTGGCGACGATGACCCGCTCCTCCTGGGCGCCGGCCACGGTGACACGCACGGGCAGCGGCGGTGCACCCGCCTGGCGCTGCACGACCAGCCGATAATCTTCCTGAGCAATTTCCGCCGGCAGCCGATAGGTGAAGGTGACAGTCTTGGCGCTCGCCGTCGGCAGCACAAAATAGGCGGCGAATTCCATCAGGCCGGACGGGTCTTCCTGCACCGTCACCGTCTCCGGGTCGACGCCCTCGACTGTGAGCAGGCGGCTGCCGGCCGGCGCATAGACGCGCACATAGTCGAAATAGCAGCGGGCGATCATGTCGGTGTAGCTGTCGCCGTAGCGAGGCGACGGGTCGCAGGTAGGATCGCCCGCCGGCCCCGGATGCTCATAAACCAAGGTCAGCGTGGCCAGCGCGCCCTGCTCCGGGTTGTCGCTCCACTCGACGCGGTAATCGGCGGTGGGTTCCAGCACGGCATTGACCTTGTTGTACCCCATGTTGGTGTCGACGATCGCCAGGAAGTCGGCGCCCGCCGCCGGTTGCAGCGCACCGTCCCACTGCGCCGCGGCCAACACCCCCGCGCCCTCTGCATCGTTCAGCCAGACCTGCACGGAGCGATCCTCCAGCGCCGCCTGCACGGCCTGAGCCAGAGCCGGCAGGCTCGCCCCACCCGACTGAATCTGCTGCATAACCGCTTCGGCCAGCCGCGGGATGAAATCCTTGCGCGCAGCAAACCATTCGGCGCGGTTGCCCTGGAAATCCGGCGGCGGCCCTGCGCCGTCGTCGATCGGCTGATCCCAGAAACCGATCAACTGCGCCTCAAGATTCTCTGCCGTGATGGGCGTGGCGCTGCCAGGAACCTGGACTGTCCCCAGCGCACCCACCAGATGCTGCACCGCATTCAGATCCACCGTGATCACACCGTCGGGATACAGCCCCGTGTGCTCGCCGTAGAGCTTGCGCACCATCTCCGCCGAGGTGGGAAAATCGGGCCACCAGTTGGCGTCGCGCAGGAGCATCAACTGGATGCCCATGTACTGCTCCATCGGCGCCGGCGCCAGCGGGTACTGGCCGCCATCGCGATAGAATTCATAGCTGTCGGCAAACTCAAGGTTGGTGATCGCACCCTGCTCCACGGTAAGCAGACCGACCGAGGAGACAAAGCCCCCGGTGGCGCGCAACTCGTGATTGTTCTGCACCAGGATCAGGTAATGGCGCGGTTCGTCCATGCCCAGCAGCCAGGGCATCTGCGGCCCCAGTTGCATGGCCACTTGCGCCAGTTTGACCAGACTGGTTCCCTGCTGGAGCAGCGCATCCAGTGGGGCGGGCATGGCTGCGGCATCCACCTGCGTCAGCCGCTGCGCGAGGTCACCGACCTGTGGCGCCAACCCCGGCAAGCGCGGCCCCGCCTGCGCCAGGAGCGTTGCCAGATCAGGCGGGGCGCCACCGGCCGTCCCCGCCTCCAACATCTCCTCGCCCAGGGCGGACGCTTCCACGGCGACCTGGGTCAGTTCGGGCGCCACGGCCAGCGCATAGCCATAGCCAGGCAGCCCGCGCAGCAGTCCCAACACTGGCGCCACCGGCGTCAGCGTCGCGTGCAGCGCATCCAGATTCTCCGTCAACTGCGCCAAGTCGGTGCGGAGAGCCGTGATCGCGCTCGCCGGGTCCGCATCCAATTGTGTCAAGCGGCTGCGCACCTGCTGCGCAGTTTGGGCAGTTTGCCAGCCTACTACGCCAAGCCGGGCGGTGTAGAGCAGAAAGATCGCCAGCAGCAGCACGCCTGCACCCACGAGCAGCGTGCGTCCGCGTCGCCTGCCAGCGGCCTTGCTGCGCCGGTGATGGGGCGAAGGAAGCCGCGTCCCGGTGGCCGCCTGGTTGACCGCAGGCATTGGCTGCGCCGCCATCACCGGCTGTCCAATTGGCTCAGGAAGAGGCGCGGGCGCGCCGGCTGGAATGGCGATCGTCGTGCGCATGGCGCCCTCTCTGCGGCCCACACGCCGCCGCTCGAATGTACCCTGGGCATAGCGCTCGGCAAGATTGGCGACGGCAAAGGTCATCGAAAAGAGATACCAGTGCAAAAAATTGGGCTTGGATCCCATCGCCACTGCATCGAGCTGGCTGTACACGGTCTGCGCAATCAGACAACCGGCGAGGCCAATCGCCCAGGTGCGCCAGGACGCGCGCAAGGGCAGCGACTTGATGTCGTGCGCCGGCATCTTCCAGAGCGCAGCGATCTGCACGATTGCGACCAGATAGATGGCCAGCATCGCCACCAGCCCAGGGACGCCAAAGTCGAGCGCCGTCTGCAAAAAGAAATTGTGAGCGTGGGCCAGGTCTACATCCGGCGCCACGGTGAACATCGGGTAGAGCAGCGGCATCACCGCACGGAAGGCGCCCAACCCCATGCCGGTGAAGCTGAAGTCCTGGATGCCGTAGAGCGCGCGCGTCCAGATTTCCTGGCGCGAGGCCAGGGTGGTGATGTCCACGTCAGCGCCAACCTCGACCCCCGCCACCTCGACGCCGCCCAACAGCGCCAGCGCCGGGTTGAACCAGAAGGGCGCGGTCAAGAGCACGGCCAGGCCGCCGACAGCCAACGCCCACCGTCCCCAGCGCAGCGGCAGCAAGAGCATGGCGACCAGCGCCACGCCAAAGCCGAGCAGCCCGCCGCGCGACTGCGTCAGCACGAGCACGCCGCCCATCAACAGCGCCAGCCCGCCGACGAGCCACCAACTGGCGCGGCGAAAACGCTGGTCAGCCGACGCAAAAATTGTAAATGCGACGGTCAGCGGCAGCACGTAGAGCAGCGCGCCGGCCACCTGGTTGGGGCTGAAGCCGCTCTCCGCGCCGGCAAAGACGCCCTGAAGCACGGCGGGAATCCGCCCCAGAATCGGCGCCAGCGCAGGGAACTTGCTCACCCAGTTGATGCCCAGCGGCGCCAGCAAGGTGATCAACGCGCCCGCGCCGAGCAAACCATAGGTGAGCAGCCGGAACGAGGAACGCCGCGTGCTGGCGTGCACGGCCACAGTGGAGAAGAGGCTGAAGTTCCAAATCATGATCAGCGCACGGGGCAGCGCGTATTGTTCGCGCAGAGGGCCGGGCGCCACCAGCACCGACACCGGCAGCATGACGGCGAAGAGAAACCAGAGCGGCCAGTCCGCCGGGGTGCTCACCCACCAGCGCCCCATGCGCATCCGGCGCCACAGCCAACTGCCGGCCAGCAGCGCCAGACCAAGGAAAGGCGCCCAGTTCGGAAACCAGTTGGCGAAAAAGATGGGTGGTGCGGCGATCAAGAGTACGACCAACTCGCCGATCAGGGTGCGGCTGACGCCGCGGCGGTGACTCATGCGCATAGCATAGCACAGCGGATTTGGGGCAGGAAAACCGGTAGGGGAGAATGTGCAGGGGTGAATTGGTTGGGGTTGTGGGGTTGTGGGGTGATGGGGTTGTGGGGTGTTAGGGTTGTGGGGGCGAAGGCGGCCCTCACCTCATCACCCCAAGACCCCAACACCCCAACACCCTACAAAAATCGAGGGGTAAACGATGCAACGACTACTGATAACAGGCGGCGCCGGCTTTATCGGCTCGCACAGCGTAGAAGCCGCGCGGCGGGCGGGATGGCAGGTGCGCGTCTTGGATGACCTGAGTACGGGCGATCCGCGCAATCTGCCCGCCGACGTGGAACTGATCGCCGGCGATGTGGCCGACGCGGCCGCGGCGGCGCAGGCTGTGGCAGATTGCACCGCGGTGCTGCACCTGGCCGCGCTGGTAAGCGTTCCCCAGTCCATGGCTGAGCCGGCGGCCACACTGCGCACCAATACCACGGGGACCGCAGTCCTGATCGAAGCGGCGCGGCAGGCCAACGTGCGCCGCTTCGTGCTGGCCTCCACCTGCGCCGTCTACGGCGACCTGCCGGGCCGCAAGGATGAGGCTTCGCCGGTGCAGCCGCTCTCGCCCTACGCAGCCAGCAAGTTGATGGCCGAACAGTGGCTGCAGCTTTACGCCCGCGCCTACGGCATGGAAACCGTGATCTTCCGCTACTTCAACGTCTACGGCCCGCGCCAGCGCGCCGATTCGCCTTACAGCGGCGTAATCGCTAAGTGGTGCGACGCCGTCCAGAGCAGCGCTCCCTGCATCATCTTCGGCGACGGCGAGCAGACGCGCGATTTCGTGTCGGTGCACGATGTGGCGGCGGCCAATATTGCCGCACTCGCCGGCGACTGGCGCGGGGAGGATGGTGCGTGGGGCGGCGTCTTCCAGGTGGGCGTCGGCGTGTCGGTCAGCCTCAACCAACTGCTCGACACCCTGCAACAAGCGGCTGGCTATCCCATCACGCGCGAATATCGCCCAGCCCGGGCCGGCGACATCGTCCATTCCGCTGGCAGCAGCGACCGCCTCCGCCAGCGTGGCTGGCAGCCGCGGGTCGATCTGGAAACGGGATTGCGGGAACTGCTGAGAGACTGGTGACCATTCAGCCGTCAGAGATCTTTGGTCACGAATGACACGAATTTTAACGAATTGAAAGCGATACTTCGTGGATATTCGTCAAAATTCGTGTCATTCGTGCCAAAGCTGAATCCGTCATTCGTCGCTCGCCGGCGCCGGATAGGACTCCACCGCTGCCGGCGCCTCTGTGGGCGGCACTTCGGGCGGTGGAACCGGCTCCGGCGTCCAGGTTGGTTCGGGGGTAAACGTGGCCGTGGGTGGAATCGGCTCCGGTGTCGACGTGGCCGTAGGCGGCAGCGGCTCCGGCGTCCACGTCGGCTCCGGGGTGAAGGTGGCCGTGGGTGGAATCGGTTCCGGCGTCCACGTGGCCGTGGGCGGAATCGGCTCCAGCGTCCAGGTCGGCGTCGGCTCGGCGGTGGGCGCCTGGTTTTCCACATAGACGCGCACCCGCGCCTCGTAAGGAGCGCCGCGCGTATCGTACACCAGCAGCCGTAGCGTGTGCGGCCCATTCTCCAGCCCGCTCACATCCCACCAGCCCAACTGTGCGTTGGTCGCCGGCGTGTTGATCGGCCCGTAGATCGGCAGGCTGAACGCGCCCGGATCGTGGCTGATGCCGTATTCGAGCTGGTAGCTGGCGAACTCCGGCACGCTGGCATTGCCGAACACCGGCACCTGGCCGCTCACCACCATCCCCTCGGTCGGCCCCAGCAGCGCCACCTGATAGAGATTGGGATCGGCCGCCTCAGGCGCAGGCGGCTG
>JAPKMV010000739.1 GCA_026645635.1 Caldilineaceae bacterium | reverse complement strand
CATCCCGATCATCATGTTGACGGCGCGCGTCGAGGAGACCGACCGTCTCATCGGGCTGGAACTGGGCGCCGACGACTATATCAGCAAGCCCTTCTCCCCGCGCGAATTGGTGGCGCGGGTGCGGGTGATTCTGCGCCGCGTGCAAAAGGATGTGGTGCAAAGCGGCATCTTGCGGGCAGCAGACCTGACAATCGATCTCAATGGCCATCGGGTTCTGCGCGCGGGCGAGCCGATCCACCTGAGCCGCACCGAATTCAACCTGCTGGCCGTGCTCGCCCAGCATCCGGGTCAGACCTTCAGCCGCGCCCAATTGGTGGACCGCCTGCACAACATCGCGTTTCAGGGCTTCGACCGCAGCATCGACGCGCATATCAAGAACCTGCGCCGCAAGCTGGAGCCGGATCCGAGCACGCCGCGCTATGTGCTGACCGTCTTTGGCGTCGGCTACAAGTTCATCGAGGAGGAAAGCCGGTGAGCGGAAAGGAACCGTGCGACTGGCCGCAAGCAGAACGTTGGCGTCAGGGTGACGGGGCGCCCTGGCCGCGCGGCGGGCGCTGGCAGAGTCGCCACGGCCGCCATCCTGGCCTGCTCTTTGCGCGCTTCGTCGCCGTTTTTGGCCTCTTTGTCTTGTTGATTCTGGGCGGCTTTGGGCTGCTGGTCTACTTTGTCGTGCGGCTGGCCGGCGGCGACAGCCAGACCGCCGCGCTTCTCTGGCTGAGCACCTGCGGGCTGCTCTTGCTGCTGCCCCTGACGGTCGGCTGGATCGGGCGCCGCGCCTTCCGCGGGATCGCCAAGCCGCTGGCCGCTACCATGAACGCGGCTGACGCCGTGGCCGCTGGCGACCTCACGGCGCGCGTGCCCGTGACGGGACGCGGCGAGTTCGGCCGGCTGGCTCTCTCCTTCAACCGCATGGTGGAGGAACTGGAACTGGCCGATCAGCGCCGCCGCAACCTCACCGCCGATGTGGCGCACGAACTGCGCACGCCCTTGCAGGTCATCCAGGGCAACCTGGAGGGCGTGCTCGACGGCGTCTACGCGCCCACGCCGGAGCACATTGCCGCCACCCTCGAAGAAACCCGCCAACTGGCGCGGCTGGTGGAAGATTTGCGCGTGCTCTCGCAGGCGGAAGCCGGGCAGTTGCCCATGCACTGGGAGGCCGTCGACGTCGCCGAATTGATCACCGATGCGTGGACGAGTTTCGAGGGGCAGGCCGAAGCCGCCGGCATTGCGCTGCACACCGAAGTCACCGGCGCGCCCGAGCAACTGGTGATCAGCGCCGACTACGGCCGGCTCGACCAGATCCTGAGCAACCTGCTGGTCAATGCGCTGCGCCACACGCCGGCGGGTGGCGCCGTGACGATGCGGGCGGCGCCGTGGGCTGAAGGCGTGCAGATCCAGGTCAGCGACAGCGGCGCGGGCATCGCAGCCGAGGACCTGCCCTACATCTTCGACCGCTTCTGGCGCGGGGAACGTGCGCGCACCCACGCCGACGGGGCCGGCAGCGGGCTGGGGCTGGCCATCGTCCGTCAGCTTGTGCAGGCGCACGGCGGGCGCATCGCAGTGGTCAGTGCGTTAGGAGAGGGGACGACCTTCACGGTCGAGTTGCCAGCGCAGAACAGCGGCTCGAAGTGAGAAGCCGTATGCCGATCAGTCAGCCCCAGACTCGCCGCCGCTGTGCAGTGGGGCGGCGTCCATCCACGCCGCTTGCAGCATTGGCTGCGCCGCCGCGCCCACCAACTCCCACGGTATGAGTTTCACTGCGCGCCCCAGCCTGGTTGCTAACTGCTGCTCCAACCGCAGAAAGGTGAGCACGTCAGGCAGGCGGTTGAACGCAGCCACCACCTCCAGGCAATCGGCTGGCGCGACGTAGAGGGCAGCCAGGCCGTATTCGCCCGCCAGTTCTGCGCCCAACGCCGCAAGTTCAGCCAGCAGTGTGGCGTCGCCCGACTGGGGCGCGGCGGGTGCGATGTAACAGGTGGCGCGCCCCTTGCCGTGCGCCGTGAGCGCACCATGCGCCGCCAGCTCACGCAGATAGCGCGTGGCCGTCGGCTTGCTCACCTGGAGTTCCTCGACCAACAGGCGCGGCGTCACCGCGCCGTGCTCTTGCGCCAGCGCCACGATGCGCGCCGCGGCCGGGCTGCGCACATCAGCGCGGGGCGGCAGTGATGCGCGTGCCGGCAGCGTAGTGGGCGGCGCCGCTGCTGTGGCCCCGGCCATGCGCCCCAGTTGTGGATGTGCTGTCGCCAGTTCCCCAAAGTAGCGCACCTGGTCGTCGAAGCGCTGCCGCTGCGCCGCCTCCACGCCCTGTTGCCAATAGCTGGCAGCCGCGTCGAAGTGGCCCAATTCGGCGTTGGCTTCGGCCAGGTTGTAGAGCGCCTTCACCTCGGCCAGCGCCAGGTTGATCTCCCGGCTCAGCGCCAGGCACGCTTGATAGGCCGCCACCGCCGCCACACGGTCGCCGGCCAGGTGCTGCGCCATGCCAATGTTGAGCCAGGCTGTCGCCACCATCTCCTGGTTGCCCAGCCGCCGGTAGGTGGCCATCGCCTCCCGGTGCGCGGCCACGGCGTCGACATAGGCGCCGGCCGCGCTGTAGTAGAGTCCCAGATTGCCCAGCGATTTGGCCACAGCCAGCCAGTCGCCGCCAGCCTCGCGCAGCGCCAGCGCTTCCCGCGCACAGGCAATGGCCGCCGGGAAATCGCGCTGATTGCGGTGCAAACTGGCCAGCGCATCCAGCAGATCGGCGCGCAGGAGAGGCTGGTCGTCGCGCACCAGCGCCAGCCCGCGTGCA
>JAPKMV010000738.1 GCA_026645635.1 Caldilineaceae bacterium | reverse complement strand
GTCTACATCTCCGGTGGGGGCAGCAACACAATCGGCGCCGCTGTGTCCGACCACGGCAACGCCATCGCTCACAACGGTGGCGCCGGCATCCACGCGGCATTTGGCATCAACAACGCGCTGTGGAACAACCGCATCTGGCGCAACGGTCTCCTGGGCATCGACCTGGGCGCGGCGGGCATGACGCCCAACGACCCCCTTGATCCTGACACGGGCGCCAATCTGCTGCAGAACTACCCGCTGCTCACCTCGGTGCAGTTTGCCGGCGACACGGTCACGCTCAGGGGCACGCTGGAAAGCACCCGCACGACGACCTTCGTGCTCGAGTTCTTCGGCAACCGGCAGTGCGACGCCTCCGGCTTTGGCGAAGGCGAGGTTCCGCTGGGCCGCGCCGAGGTGACGACCGACGCCAACGGCTGGGCCAGCTTCACCTACGTCCCCACGGCGACGGTCACCAGCCCGATGAGCTTCACCGTCACGGCAACTGACCCGAACCGCAACACGTCGGAGTTCTCGCCCTGCGCTGGCCCGAGCACGGAGGCGGTTATCACCCCGGCGGGCGGCGCGCTGAACGCCAACGGCGTGGCGGTGACGGTTCCTGCCGGCGGCGTCGCGGCGGATGTCACCCTGGCGTTGGAGCCGCTGGCGATGCCGGTCAACGCCGCGCCGGACGGCATGGGCTTTGGCGGGCTGGCGTTCCTGCTCAACGCCTTCGTTGGCGGCGCGCAGCAGCAGAACTTCGCCTTCCAGCAGCCGGTGAGCGTGACTGTGCAGTACAGCGACGCCGACCTCGCCGGACTCGACGAGAACACGCTGACCTTGCAGTACTGGAATGGGACGTCCTGGGCCGACGCGGCCACGACCTGCACGCCCACCTCGACCTATGACCGCCAGCCGGCGACGAATCAGCTCAGCGTGGACATCTGCCACCTGACGCCCTATGCGCTGATGGGGCCACTGCATGCGCCGCAGCCGACGATCTATCTGCCGGTGATCCTGCGGCAGTGACAGTCAAGACAAGCGGGTCGCCCTGCGCTGGTCAGGGTGCAGGGCGACCCGCCCCGTCACACCAGCTTCCAGCCGATCCAGTTGGCCAGCGTCAATGCCATCGCCGTGACGCCAAACGGACAAGACATTCACCGCTTCACTCCAAAAATGGTAGAATGCCATCCTGGGAGTTGGAAGGGTCGGAACGCTCGTGTGCAGGACGACGAACTCTCCAAATTCAACCGGCCATCGACGCATGTTATTGACGATCACTTCGACCACGCCACCGGCCACCGATCTCGGCTATCTGCTCTACAAGAACCCGGCGCGCGTACAATCCTTTGACCTCCCGTTTGGCGCGGCGCACGTTTTCTATCCCGAAGCAACGGCGGAACGCTGCACCGCGGCGCTGCTGCTCGACATCGACCCTGTACACCTTGTGCGCGGGCGACAAGAGAATGTGGAAGCCTATGTCAGCGACCGCCCTTATGTTGCCTCATCGTTGATGAGCGTGGCGTTGGCACAGGTGTTTGGGACCGCGCTGACCGGTCAAAGCCGGGAACGCCCGGAACTGGCGGCGACGCCGCTGCCACTGACCGCGCGTCTGGCAGTCGTCCATGCACGTGGGGGCGAGTCGGTCCTACACCGGCTTTTTGCACCGCTGGGTTATGCCGTCACAGCCGAGTCCCACCCGCTCGATGCAGCGTTTCCAGAATGGGGAGAGAGTAACTTTTTCACTGTGACTCTGACAGGAACGGTTCGGCTCGTGACTCTGCTGACCCATCTCTACGTCCTGCTGCCGGTGCTGGATGACGAGAAACACTATTGGATCGGTGATGACGAGGTCGCCAAGCTGCTGCGGCGCGGTGAGGGCTGGCTGGCGCAGCACCCAGAGCGGGCGTTGATCACGCAGCGCTATCTCCGCCGCCGGCTCCTGGTGCGCACGGCGATGGCACGGCTGGCCGAGGAGGATGCACCCGACCCGGACGTTGTCGAGTCCGAATTTGATGAGACAGACACGGAGACCGATGCGCCCCTCAGCCTGCACAATCAGCGGCTGGCCGCGGTGCTTGCCATCCTGAAAGAGGCCGGCGCTCAGCGTGTGCTCGACCTCGGCTGCGGCGAAGGGCGGTTGCTCAAGTTGCTCTTGGCGGAGCGCACCTTCGCCCAGATCGTCGGCATGGATGTGTCGCTGCGTGCGCTGGAGATCGCGGCCAAACGGCTGCGGCTGGACGACCTGCCGCCGACGCAGCGCGCCCGCATCGAACTGCTGCACGGTTCACTGATCTATCGCGATGCGCGCCTCGCTGGTTTCGATGCCGCCGCTGTTGTCGAGGTGATTGAACACCTCGACCCGGCGCGGCTGGCGGCTTTCGAGCGCGTGATCTTCGCCTTTGCACAGCCCAAACTAATTGTGTTGACGACGCCCAACGTCGAATACAACGTGCGGTATCCAGGGCTGGCCAGCGGCGAACTGCGTCATCGTGATCACCGCTTCGAGTGGACGCGGGCTGAGTTTCAGAATTGGGCGCAGGATGTGGCCGATCGCTTCGGCTACGCAGTACGCTTTCTGCCTGTCGGCGCAGAAGACCCGGAGGTCGGCGCACCCACACAAATGGCGGTGTTCACCCGATGACAACACTCACTCTGCCCGAACTGGCGTTGGTCGTGCTCATCGGCGCGTCGGGCGCCGGCAAATCCACCTTTGCGCGCCGGTGTTTCCGCTCCACAGAGGTGCTCTCGTCTGACGTTTGTCGCGGCCTGGTGGCCGACGACGAGAACGATCTAGCCGCCACCGCCGACGCCTTC
>JAPKMV010000737.1 GCA_026645635.1 Caldilineaceae bacterium | reverse complement strand
CTGATGCAAAGTCTTGTCAGCCCGGCCATTGCCGCTGGGCTGGGCGCGCTGATCCTCAGCCGGCAGCCGGGCCATCGCATCGGCTGGCTGCTGCTGCTCATAGGCGTGGCCTTCAGCCTGATTGCCTTGTTCGGCGAATACGCGGTCTACGGCGCAATCACCATGACCCCGCCGCTGCCTGGCGCCGCTATCGCAGCCTGGATCGGCAACTGGATCTGGGTAGTGGCCTACGCCCTCCTGGTGCTGACGCTGGCAATCTTCCCTAACGGGCGCTTCCTGTCGCGCGGGTGGATGGTGGCCGTTGGCGTCCCCTGGCTCTTTTTCACCGTCCCGATGTTGCTGGCGTCAGCTATCGAGCAGCCGATGAGTTCGGCCTATTCCCTGCCGAATCCGTTTGTGGCGCGCCATCTCCAGACGTTGTACGACAACCTGTTTGTCGTCGGCGTGCCCATGATGCCCCTGATGGTCACCATGGTGTTTGCGCAGGTGGTAGCGCGCTATCGCGCGGCGGGGCCGGTGGAGCGCCGCCAGATCAAGTGGCTGTTGGCCGGCGTTGCAGGACTGGCTGTCATGGTCGTGGCCGGCGTTGGTTTGATAGCGACATTCGGTCTGGCCTCTACCCTGGGCGCCATTTTGGTCAACACGGCGGTGATTCTGCCTTTGGCGGCCATTGGCGTCGCCATTCTGCGTGACCGGCTGTACGACATCGATGTGATCATTCGCAAGACGCTGATTTATGGCTTGAGCACCGGCGTGCTGGCGCTCGTCTACTTCGCCAGCGTCACCTTGCTTACGGGCCTGTTTTCGTCGGCGACCGGCCAGCAGTCGCCCCTGGCAATCGTCGTCTCGACCCTGGTCATCGCCGCGATCTTCACCCCGCTCCGTACACGCATCCAGGACACGATCGACCAACGCTTCTATCGCAAGAAGTACGACGCGCAGCAGGTGCTGGCGCAGTTTGCCATCACCGCGCGCGATGAAACAGACATGAATGCCTTGACGGCGGAATTGGCGCGCGTGGTGCAGGAGACGATGCAACCGGAGACAACAGCAGTGTGGCTGCGCAGTACAAAAAGACCGAAGGGTGGCTGAACCCTTCGGTTTCCAGGATGCGGTGTAACCAACCGGATCGGGTTCATTGCAGGTTTTCCAGATCAGCCAGATCCTGAAAACGTCCGCTAGCCTGCTTGTTCTTTCTGAGGTTCTGCAGATCAATGAAGTTCACTGCAACACCGTCGATCTCAACAACCACTCTTGCCGCATAACAGGGTGCGAACTCGACTCCTGGCAACGTGGTCAGCAGATCGATGCGGTTCGGTGGGTAACCAAGCTGGATGATCTGATCTGCAACCAGAAAGTCTTCTGGTTGCAGACCCAGCGCACCAAAGCCGAACTGCTCAAGCGCCGCAAGTACGGAGGTTGCATTGTCTCGATCCAGCCAGAGCCAGATGTCCAGGTCCTTGGTGTAACGCGGGTGGCCATGCAGCGCCACTGCATAGCCACCAACTACCAGATACCGCACGCCGTTATCGTTTAACGATTGTACAAACTCTCTGAAGTCTGGGCTGAGTATCATCGCTCCAACCGTGGTATGCGCGACGAATCTCCTCCAGGGCGGCCAGACGGGCTGCCGGAGGTTGACTCTGCCAATAGGCAAAGTCAGTTGGCTGCTTGCGCAGATCGACTTTTCGCCAGACGCTGGCAATCATGCGTGATTTCGTGGTTACTTGCATGTCCATTTCTATTGAGATTGTAAAAGAAACACGGCGCCACTGCAAGCGCACAGGCGGGTTTGGGCGCATTCCAAGTTGGGGGCGAAAGTGATTGGAACACGGCAGCCGCGAAAGGTGCGAAAGACACGAAAGCGCCGCCGTCTTGCGTACCTTTCGCACATTCCGCGTCCTTCGCGATCCGGGTTCTTGCGCCCCCAACTTGAACTAGACCTGGCGGCTTTCGTAGTGTGATCCTGCTCCAGCGGTTCTTCGAAGCGGTGACCGGGCAGCAGACGAAGCTCTGGCTGCTGCAGGCAGGTGCAAGCTACCAGCGCCAGGTGGATGACGCCGGCGATCTGGTATAATGGCAACGCATCCGCTTCGATGAAACCATCCATAGTTCTGCTGCTGCGCATGAGATGACATGAAATCGACGTCACTGGCACATAGCCGACACCCGCACGCAGACAGACGCTGGCAGCGCTGGGCTGCCCCCGGCTGGATTGCATTGGCCGCGCTGTTGACGCTGGTCTATCTCCTGGGCGTACCCGTCTATCTGCAACAGGCGCAGACGATCTGCGCCCCCGCGACACCCTGTGCCTATCCGCAGGTAAGCGCGGCAGACCTGGCGGCGCTGGAAGCCGCACAACTGCCGCTCAGCGTCTATGCCTGGCTGGGCCTGCTGGTGCCAACGCTCCTCTTTGCGGCCTGTCTGGCCATCGGGGTCTTGATCCTGGCCAGCCGCACCGCCGATGGCTTCGCCATCTTCACTGCTTATGTGCTGCTCGGTTTTGGTTTTCAATTTGGCGACGTTTCCGCTGCGCTGGCGCAGGTTTCCCCTCTCTGGGCTGCTGCGGATCGTCTGCTCGGACTGGCGCAGGTGAGTTTCTTCTTTTTCTTCTATCTCTTCCCCGACGGCCGGTTTGTGCCTTCCTGGACGAAGATCGCCGCCTGGATTGCGGTGGCCTACACCCTCTATACAACCTGGCAAGTGGGGGCGAGCGAAGCGCGCACGGTTGACCTCCTGCGCAGCATCATCTTTCCTGTCCTGGTGGCGTCGTGCCTGGTTGCCCAGGTGCACCGCTA
>JAPKMV010000736.1 GCA_026645635.1 Caldilineaceae bacterium | reverse complement strand
CTTCACAATTGGTTGACATTCATGACGCGCCGTGTTAAACTGCTCATAACGCAGTGCGTTATAAACTAAATCTGCGCGATCTGGTCAAAACGCAGTATCCGGCCGCCACTTGCGGCCATGATCGGGAGGACAGCATGAATCAGCAAATTGCGAATGTAAAAATGTCTGAGCAGGCGCCTGTGCAGCCGTTTCAGAAAAAGGTCGGCCATGCGATTTTGCAGTTGCAGCATGTCGGGCGGCGGCTGACGCTCTTGTCTGTGGGCGCCTGGGCGACGATGTTTGATGCGGCAAACGGCCTCACCCAGGCCGGGCGTCGTTTGATCGAGCAGGCGGAACAACGCGGCGAGCGCATGGAAGATGGCGTCGTCAAGCGTTTCCGTCAGTTGGAGCAGAGGACTGTGGGGCAGTTGCGCGACCTGCAGGACGGCATCCACCTGGATGAGGCGCGCTCTACGCTGGACGCAACACTGACGCAGACCCAGGATGAACTGGCCGACCGTATCCAGGCGGTGCTCGACGGCATGGGCATCCCCAGCCGGGAGCAACTGGAGCGGCTCAACCGCGAGATCGACTTGCTCAACGAGAAGATCGACAGCGAATTGCAGCGCCGCGCAGTGCATGCATGAGTGACAGATGATGGAGTATAATCTCCATCACGATGGAAATACTTGGCGGACCACTCTATGCCGTGGCCGGCGCCGGCGAATCACACGGGCCTGCCATCACCACGATTGTCTTCGGCTGCCCGCCCGGCTTCTACCTGCGCGCCGCCGACATCCAGCGCTACCTTGATCGGCGGCGGCCGGGCAGCAACAAGCACGGCACGCCTCGCCGCGAAGATGACACGGTGGCGATCCTGAGCGGCCTCTACCAGGACAACATTGAGCGACTGACCGCGGGGCCGGCGCTGCGTCTGGGTGAAGGTGAGGACGCGCAGACAACGACAGCCTACGCCGAGGGCTACACCACGGGCGAGCCGATTGCCGCCGTCGTCCTTTCTACGGCGAAGAAGTCTGCTGACTACGCACAATTCACCGGCGGCCAGGGGGAAGTGCGCCCCGGCCACACCGACCTGGTGAAGCACTACAAGTCCCTGGGCCATGTGGATGTGCGCGGCGGCGGCCGTTCCAGCTATCGCTCCACCATCAGCGACGTGATCGGCGGCTCGCTTGCCCGGCTGCTCCTGGCCGAGCTTTTCGGCGTGGCGATCTTCTCCTCGATCGTGCAGGTGGGGCCGCTCCAGGCTGCCAATCGACTGGCCGACCATCTGGAAGCGCTGCACCAGCAGCACGGCGGCGTTATTCCGCCCGCCCTGCTCGATGAACTGGAAACGCAGTTGCTGCAAGCGGAGATCCATACCCACGACGCCGCCTTCGCCCGCGCCGCGGGCCAGTTGATCAAGCAGACGCGCATCGACGGCGACTCGCTGGGCGCGGCGGTGGAAGTGGTGGCGGTGAATGTGCCGGCGCTGGCCGGCGACCCGCTCTACCAGAGCCTCAAACTGCGCATCATGGGGAGCCTGGGCGGGCTGAACGCGGTGCAAGGCGTCGAGGTGGGCGCGGGCTTTGCCGTGGCCGGGCGCCGGGGCAGCGAGAACAACGACCCGATCCGCAGCGACGGCTACCAGCGCAACAGCCACGGCGGGCTGATCGGCGGCATCACCACCGGTGCGCCGCTGGTTTGCCGCGTCGCGTTCAAGCCGACCTCCACCATCGTCAAGCCGCAGCTTTCGGTGCGCAAGAACCTGGAGGAGATCGACTTCCAGTTGCAGAAGGGCCGCCACGACCCCTGCGTCGGCGTGCGCGCCGGGGTGACGCTGGAGTCGCGGCTGGCCATCGAACTGCTCAACGCAGTGCTCATGCACCAGGCGCAGCGCATCGACCCGGCCCAGTTCCGTCTCTTCGGCGGGCAGGCAGGAGCCGCGTGAGCGCGCCGCGCCTGCTCGTGATGAAGGGGCATCCGGCCACGGGCAAGAGCGAACTGGCCTATCGGCTGGCCCGGCGGCTGCGCTGTCCGCTGATCGACAAGGACGACATCAAGGATTTCACCTTGACGCTGCCCGATGGCAACGCGCTCGCCTACGCCATCATGTGGCAGGTGGCGGGGACGCAGTTGGCGCTGGGGCTGGATGTGGTGGTGGACTCGCCGCTTTCTTACCCCATCGGCTACGAACAGGCGCAGGCATTGGCCGCCAAACACGCGGCGCGGTTGTGGGTCATCGAAACACAGTTGGACGAGGACGAATGGCGCCGCCGCCTCGACGCCCGCCCACCGGAAGTCTCCACCCACAAGATGCGCGGCTGGGCGGCGATGCAGGAGATGCTGCGCCAGTACGACGGCTGCTGGCAGTTTGAGATCGCGCCGGAGCACCACATTGTTGTGGATACTGCACGTCCGGTGGAGGAGCTACTGGGGGAAGTGCTGGCTCGCATCCGCAATGAGGAATCAGAAGCTCCCTTCACCCAATCTCACAATCCCTCAATCCCATAATCTCCCCGTCACCCCTCCACCATCACCACCACCAGATCATTCACATTCGTCTGCGTCGGCCCGCTGACCAGCAGATCGCCCACAGCGGCCAGGTAAGGATAGGCGTCGTGGCCGCGCAGGGCAGCCGCCGCGTCCAGGCCGGACGCGCGCCCCCGCGCCACCGTGCCGCCGTCGACGATGGCGCCGGCGCTGTCGGTGGGGCCGTCGGTGCCGTCGGTCGCCAGCGCGGCGACGGTGATGCCTGTGACGCCCGCCAGCGCCAGCGCCGCAGCCAAAGCCACCTCCTGGTTGCGCCCGCCCAGGCCGTGCTGTG
>JAPKMV010000735.1 GCA_026645635.1 Caldilineaceae bacterium | reverse complement strand
CTTTTTTGTTACTCTCCTGCGAGACGCCCGAACAGCGAAACCCCTTGGCATCTTTGCGCCTTCGCGTGAGCTATCCCAGGTCGCCCGGCTACTCGACGTCGACGTCCAGGTCCTCGAAGTCGTCCTGTTCCTCTTCCTCTTCGTCCTCTTCGAGCAGATCGAAGTCGAGGTCGAGGTCATCCTCGCCGCTCAGGGCTGTGTTGGCGCCCAGCGGCTCCATGCCCAGTTCAGCCACGCCCTGCTCGGTCAGGTCGAAGTCATCCAGCGACAGATCGGACATGTCCATGTCGATCAGGTCTTCGTCGACCACAATCTCCAGGTCATGGAGGATGCTGACTTCCTGGCTGAGATCGCCGGCCAGCGGGCGAGAGGCGTTGAAGCCCGTGCCCACTGGGATCAGCTTGCCGATGATCACGTTCTCCTTGAGGCCGCGCAGTTCATCGCGCTGGCCGCGGATGGCCGCTTCGGTGAGCACCCGCGTCGTCTCCTGGAAGGAGGCCATCGCCAGGAAGCTCTCCGTGTTGAGCGCGGCCTTGGTCAGGCCGAGCACGATCGGCTCACCCTTGGCCGGCTTGCCGCCTCGCGCCACGACATAGTCGTTGATGTCCTCGAATTTGAAGCGGTCGAGCAGTTCGCCCGGCAGCAGGTCGGTGTCGCCCGTGGAGCGCACCATGACCCGGCGCAGAAGCTGGCGCAGCACCACTTCGATGTGCTTGTCGTGGATGCCCACGCCCTGGCTGCGGTAGACGCGCTGCACTTCCTGCAAGAGGTAGAGCTGGCACGCCTCGCGGCCCTGGATGCGCAGAATCTCTTTCGGGTTCTTGGCGCCCTCGGTAAGCTGCTCCCCGGCCTGCACCACCTGGCCTTCATCCACGCGCAGGCGGGCGTTGGCGGGCAGTTCCACTTCCCAGACATCCGTGTCCTCGCGGCGCACGACGAGCATGACAGAGCCATCCTCGGCCTGCTCCACGAAGATCTCGCCGTCCATCCCGGCCAGCACGGTGTCGTCTTCGGCGTTGCGGGCGACTACGGTGTCTTCTTGGACGCGGTCGCGGTCGCCCACGATCACGTTGAAGCCTTCGGGCACAGCCACCTCGCGGCGCTTCAGGTCGGTGCGGCTGATGCGCAGCGTGCGGATGTCGCCCTCGCGCGTCACGCTGACCGTGCCGTCGATCTCGGCGATGGCTGCCTCACCCTTGGGGTTGCGCGCCTCGAAGAGTTCTTCGACGCGGGGCAGACCCTGGGTGATGTCTTCGCCGCCGGCCACGCCGCCGGTGTGGAAGGTGCGCAGCGTCAACTGCGTGCCCGGCTCGCCGATGGACTGCGCAGCGATGATACCCACCGCCTCGCCCATCTTGATCAGGCCGCCGCGCGCCAGGTCTTCACCGTAGCACATGGCGCAGATGCCAAAGCGGGACTCGCAGGTGAGCGCGTTGCGCACAAACGCACGCTTGATGTGGTGGCGCTCCACCGTGGCCAGCGCCGCTTCGTTGAGCAACTCGCCTCGCGCCAGCACCAGTTCACCCGTCTCCGGGTCGGTCAAGTCACCCGACAGGAAGCGGCCGGCGATGCGCTCGATAAATGTCTCGCCCATCGCCTTGGCTTCTTCGTCGGTGATCCAGATGCCGGTCTGCGTGCCGCAGTCGTCGGACGTGATGATCACATCCTGCGCCACGTCCACCAGGCGGCGGGTCAGGTAGCCGGCATCCGCCGTGCGCAGCGCGGTGTCCGCCAGACCCTTGCGCGCACCGTGGGTGCTCAGAAAGTATTCGAGCGCGGTCAGCCCCTCGCGGAAATTGGAGCGAATCGGCAGCGGGATGATGCGCCCGTTCGGGTCAGCCATCAGACCGCGCATACCGGCCAACTGACGCACCGGGTTGATGCCGCCCTTGGTGGCGCCGGAGCGGGCCATGGCGCCCAGACCCTCGATGGGGCTGAGCAAGTCCTTCACGGCGTCAGTCACTTCGTCGGTGGCGCGCTGCCACAACTCGACGGTCTTGTTATACAGCTCCTCGTTGGTGATCAGACCGCGGCGGAACTGCTGCTCGGCCTTCTCCACCTCGGCGGTGGTCAGTTCCAGAATCGCCGCCTTCTTCTCCGGCACGTTGATGTCGGAAATAGCAATCGTGATGCCGGAGCGAGTGGCGAACTTGAAGCCCAGGTCCTTGATGTTGTCAACCGTGTTGGCGGTGGCATCGCGCCCCAGGTGCTTGTAGCAGCGAGCCACAATCTGATCCACACCCTTGCGGTCGAGCAGCTCGTTGACAAACCAGAGTTCTTCCGGCAGCGCGCGGTTGAAGATGATGCGGCCCACGGTGGTGCGCATCAGGCGCTCCTTCGGCCAGTGCGCGCCCAGCAGACCCAACTTGCGCAGCGCCTCGCGGGTTTCGTCCATCGCGGCGTTGCCAAAGCTGGCGACAGCGTTCACCATCTTGCGCTCGCCCTGGACGAACATGTCCATCACCTGGCCCACGGTCTTGAGGCCGTGCGCGGTCAGGGCATCCCGCACGCGCTCGCTGAGATCCATCTCCTCGATTGGGAGTGCGTCGAACCTGGTGGCAAAGAGCACGCGGATCGGCTGGCGCAGCTTGATGATGCCCATGTCGTAGGCGTATTCCGCCTCTTCCATGCTGGCGAAGGCGGGCAGCTTGCTCGTGTCGGCCTTCTCATCCTCGTCCACGGTCAGGTAATAGACGCCCATGACCATGTCTTTGGACGGCCCTACGATCGGGTCGCCCGAGCTGGGCTTGAGCAGGTTCTGCGTCGCCAGCATCAGCTCGCGCGCTTCCTTGACGGCCTCGTCGC
>JAPKMV010000734.1 GCA_026645635.1 Caldilineaceae bacterium | reverse complement strand
GACGCCCAGCACGTCGCGGATCACGCCGCCCACGCCGGTGTTGGCGCCGCCGAAAGGTTCGATGGCCGATGGGTGGTTGTGAGTCTCCACCTTGAAGGAGACCTCGTTGACGCCGTCGAGATCGATGATGCCGGCGTTGTCCACGAAGGCCGAAAGCATCCAGGGCGCGGCGATCTGCTCCGTGGCGCGGCGGATGTAGCTCTTGTAGATGCTGTCCAGCGTGGCCGGCGCTTCACCCTCGCGCGCCACGGTGATCAGCTCGCTCCACGTCTGGGCGATGGTCTCGAATTCGACGTCGGTCAGGTCGCGGCCCTCGCGGACACAGTAGCGCTGGATCGCCTGCATCTCGGCCAGGTCGAGCGCGGCGCGGCGCGCCTGGGAGAGGGCGAGGATCGCGGCGTCGTCCAGCCCGCGCAGCGGGATCAGCTCGGTCTGGTCGGTGGCCGCAGCTTCCAGGGGAAAGGCCGGCGCGATCTCGCCCAGGGTCCAGTGATGGATCACCGCATTGGCCAGGAGGCGGGTCGCCAGCCGCGCCGCGTCCGTGGCGTCGATCCCGGCCAGCAGGAAGCGCAGGCCGGTGGCGGCCCGCTGCACGCCGGGCAGGCCCAGTTCGTGGGCCGCACGCACGATCTCGTGGGCCACCGGGTCGGTCACGCCCGGGCGCAGCGCCACCTCGACCAGTTGGCGTCCGGCAGGGGCTGGTTCGTGCGCGGGCAGCGCCGTCCACGTGGCGTGCTGGGTGACAGGATCCGCCAGGAGCGCCGTCGCCAGCCGCTGCAAGTCGTCATCGACCAGGTCGCCGTCGACGAAGTAGAGGTCCTGACACTCGACGGCAGTGAGGGCGGTGAAGCCCAACGCGTGGGCGTCGGCCAGATACGCGGCCGAGCGCGGGTCAGGGTGGTGGAAAGCAATTGCAAAGCGGAAGACAGCCATAGACACCCTTTCCGTAGGAAAGTATGCGGGATTACCACCTGTGCAAGCAGTATAGCAGAGGTTATGGGGAAAGGGTTTCTGACGATGGCGCCGGGTGGCGTATTTGTGCACGGCAACTCCTCATCTTGCCGTTGACCTGCCCGGCTACCCCTGCTATACTGACTATCAGGATAATGCAACTTTCAGCGTAGAGGGAGTGGAGCAATGGACGCAACGGTAAGCATTGGCGAAGTCAAACGTGATATTTCCGAACTGGTCAACCGCGTAGCCTATGGCGGCGAGCGGATCGTGTTGACCTCCCGCGGCAAGCCGAAAGCGGTGCTGATCAACGTCGAGGATTACAAACGCCTGCAAGAGCAAGAACGGTGCAGCGCGCTCAAGCAATGGGATGAGTGGATGGCTGAGGCCGACGAACTCAGCCAGCGCATCTTGCGCGAGCGCGGCGGACATCCGGTTGACGTCGATCTGGTACTTCAGGCCGCCAAAGCCGACTTGGAGGCGCGCCACGATGATCTCTTCCAGCGTTGAATCCCTGGTGATCGACGCGGGCGTCGGCTATGCACTCTGCGTGGAAGATCCTGCTACGGCCATTTTGCGCGCCAACATTGCTGCTGGTCTCAGAAACGGGCTTCGCCTCTTTGCGCCGGAGATGTGGCGCTATGAATTGACGTCAATCTTCACCAAAGCTGTGCATTTTCAACAATTGAGCGAGCCTCTGGCACGAGCGGGACTCCAACTGGCCAGCAAACTGCGTATCGATCTGATCCAGGCCGATCAAGAGATGGTGATGGATGCCTTCGATTGGACGCGCCGGCTCAGACGCGCCGCCGCCTATGATAGTTTCTATCTGGCACTGGCCCGCCGGCTTGACTGTCCGTTGTGGACCACCGACAGGCATCTGACCAATGCCGTGGGCGTCCCGTGGGTGCGCTACGTGGGCAGCGCCGGTGAGGAATCATTCTCGTAAACCGCCGCTACAACCTGCCGACAAAATAGACCGCGGATTTGACGGATTCGGCGGATTCCCGCGGATATCCCCCATAAAAATCCGCGCAAATCCGCCCCATCCGCCAAATCCGCGGTCTATCCTATCTCCAACCCAGCGCTACTCCCTCTCAATGATCGGCAGCCACGCGCCGAGGAAGATCGTCTCCACCGCGCCGGCATCGCATCTCCCGTTGACCAGCGGCCGCCGGAAGCCCCGCTGATCCGTCACCGGGCAGTGCGCCGTGGCCAGTTGCCGCGCCGCGCTCTCGGCGCCCAGGCCCTGGGTGAGTGTCGGCCCGCCGTTGTCGGCCAGCGGCAGCAGCCGGGGATCCGCCGGTGCGCCGGGACAGGTGGCGTCGCCGGCCTGCCAGTAGAGGTTGCCGCCGCCGTCGACGGGCGCGCCGATGCAGCCGTCGCCGGCGCCGTTGTCGGCTAACACGGTGTTGATCAGCGTCACGGTGCCGGTGGGCGCGCCGGTGATGCGCAGCACGTTGCCGTGGGTGACATCGTCCGCCGGCGCCACCGCCGCACGCTGGCCGACCAGCCAAAACGTGTTTCCCTCGGCGCTGTTCTGGCTGAAGGTGCTGTTGGTGATCGTCACCGCGGTGGCTGTATCGATGACGCCACCCTGTTTCGGCGTGCTGTTGCCGTAGAAGGTGGAGTTCACGATGGTGACTAGGCCGCCCGACGCCTCGATGACGCCGCCACCGCCGCGCTCTGGATACTGCGTCCTGATGTCGGCGTGGTTGTCATAAAATGTGCTGTTTTCGATGTGGAGTGCGCCACCCCAGTTCTGGATGGCGCCGCCGCGCGGGGCGCGGTTGTGAGCAAGCGTGCTGTTGTGGATAACGACGGACCCGCCGTTAATGAGGGCGCCGCCCCCTCA
>JAPKMV010000733.1 GCA_026645635.1 Caldilineaceae bacterium | reverse complement strand
GAAAAGAGCTTGATGCGCGTCGCTGCCAGCTCGATGGCCAGGGGCAGCCCGTCCAGCCGGTGGCAGATTTCAGCCAACAGGTGCAAATTCTCGGCGGTGACGGCGAAGCCAGGGTGGATCGCCTGCGCCCGGGCCACGAACAGCGCCAGGGCGGGATTCTGCGTGAAGCTGTCGACACCGGGCAGCCGGAGCAGATCGGGCAGCGGCAGCGGCGGCACGAAGAACTCGTGTTCGCCGACGATGCGCAGCGCCGTGCGGCTGGTGCAGAGGAGCTTGAGCGACGGCGCCGCCGCCAGCAGTGTCGCGGCCAGCAGATGCTCCAGGTTGTCGAGCACCAGCAGCACTTCCTCGCCGCGCAGACGCTCGGCCAGCGCCGCCGCCAGCGGACGCCCGCTGTCGAGCATGTCCAGCGCCTGGGCGATGGCGGGCAGCACCCGCTCCGCGCTGCTCACCGGCGCCAGGGGCACAAAGCAGACGCCTTCGTGAAAGTGCGCCTGGATTTCTCTGGCGATCGCCAGGGCCAGCCGCGTCTTGCCCACGCCGGGCGGGCCGACCAGGGTGACGAGGCGCACGTCGGGGTGCAGCAGCAGTTCCACGGCAGCTTCGACCGTATAGGCCCGGCCAAGCAGCGGGCTGGTCGCCGCAGGGAGGGGATAGCGTCGCGCCGCGCGCACGGCTGGCTGGGACGGCTGGGACGGCGCCGGCGGCTGGGCGCGGACAAAATCGACCGGCGGCCCCTCTTGCGCACCGCTGCGCGCAAAGGCGATGAAGGCGGTGTGCTGGGCCTCCGGCACGGCGAGCACTGCGGCCATCTGCTCGGCCAACTGTTTGGATGGGCGCAGGTCGTCGGCTTCGAGCCGGCGCACCGTCCCCTTGGCGCAGAAAAGGCGCGCCGCCAGCTCGGCCTGGGTGAGGTCGAGTTCTCGCCGCCGCTGGCGCAGCCATGCGCCGAAAGAAAGGTCACCGATTGGTGGTGCTTTTTGTGACACTTTGCGCCTCACACTTGTCCCCGCATCGATGCGATACTTGTGCCATCGGTTGTGAAGGAGACAGTAGTCTTTCTCGGCGATAAGAAATCTCACGCCAAGACGCCAAGACGCCAAGACACCCAGAGAGAACCTCTCTGCGACTTTGCGCCTCTGCGTGACATAAAACTACTGTCGATAGAATCCATTCTGCACCAAGCAAAGGAGAAAACCATGGCGAACCAACAATACAAGACAATCGTGCGTCGCGTCAATGAGGAAGCGTTTAGCGCCGACGGCGATCTCGCTGTGATCGACGAGTTCGTGGCTGTGGATCTGGTGGATCACACGGCGCCGCCTCATCTGCAACATGGCAATCAGAGCCTGAAGGAACTGGCACAAATCTGGCGCCGCGCCTTCCCCGACCTGAAAGTCACCGTGCACGAGATCATCGCCGAGGGGGATCTGGTGGTGATCTCCTGGTCGGGCGGCGGCACGCACCTGGGCGACCTGATGGGCATCCCGCCCACCGGCAAGAGCGGCTTCATGTCGGGCATCACCTTCAACCGCATGGAGGATGGCCGCATCGTCGAACGCTGGGGCAACAACGACCAGGCCGGCCTCTTCATGCAGTTGGGGCTGATGCCGGCGCCGGCAGCCGCTTGATCTCTGCTGGGTCTTTATCACGCCAAGACGCAAAGACGCCAAGACGGTAAGAAACTGTTTGCAAAGGTCCTTTTGACGCAGAGACGCAGAGACGGAGAGGCACGCAGAGGAAAAACAGAGAAGTACTCCAGATGTGTTCTCTGCGTTTCTCTGCATCTCTGCGCCTCCGCGTTGAAGTGGGTGGCTTTACAAACAGCCTCTATGACGGTAAGACGGTAAGCTGCCAGGAGAGAACTTCTTTGCACCTTTGCGTCTTTGCGTGACAGAAAACCATTCCTGATAGAGTCCAGTACGTATAGACATTCAACAACTGCAACCCTACAACCATTCAGGAGAACCGAGATGTCAACCAATCCCAATACCGTTGAGAGCAACAAAGCCGTTGTGCGCCGTTTCTATCAGGCCGTCGATGCCGGGGACACCGGCAGCGTGGCAGCCATCTTTGCGCCGGAGTGGGTCAATGTCGATCCGGCCATGCCGCCGCTCAGCGGCCATGACGGGGCGCGCCAGCTCATCACCATGCTCAAGACCGGGTTCCCCGATTTTTCCAGCCAGATCGAACTGATGGCCGCCGAAGGGGATCTCGTCGCCGTGCGCTGCGCCCACCGCGGCACCCACCTGGGCGATTTCTTGGGCGTCCCTGCCACAGGCAAGCCGGTGGCCATCTCGGCTACGGGGATCTACACCGTCCAGGAGGGCAAGCTGGTGCAGAACCAGGTCATCTTCGATGCCTTTGGCCTGCTGCAGCAGGTGGGCGTCGTGCCGTAGAGGCTTTGGTGCTGCGTGTTGCGTGCTGCGTGAACTACCTCAACACGCAGCACGCAGCACGGGCGATGCGGGGAAACGCAGAGAATATGCCCGAGATATTCCTCGCTCATCCTCTGCGAGTCTCGACATCTCTGCGTCAAAGAGACCTCCCCAACTGATTTCTCAGCGATGCCGTCCGTCACCTGGAAGTACGTCATCGCGGCGATGGTCGGGCCGATGAAGAAGAGCAGCGCCAGCACCGGCAGGGCGAAGATCAGCCCGCGGCGGTCGCGGCGCAGGAGCAGCACGCCGGCCACGTAGCAGGCCGGCACCACCAGCGCCAGGTCGAGCGCCTCAGTGATCATCGTCGTGTTGGGGCCGAGGAGCGCGGGCACACCGTCGCGCGCCAGCGCGCTCAGCAGCGGTTCCA
>JAPKMV010000732.1 GCA_026645635.1 Caldilineaceae bacterium | reverse complement strand
CGGCGGCGGCTTTCGCATCCCCGACGTGCTGCGCCAGAGCGGCGCCGACCTGGTCGAAGTGGGCACGACCAACCGCACCCATCTGGCCGACTTCGCCGCGGCCATCACGCCGGCAACGGCCGCGATCCTGCGCGTTCACAGCAGCAATTTCCGCCAGATCGGCTTCGTGGCCATGCCCGAACTGGATGAACTTGCCGCGCTCGCCCATGCTCATGACCTGCTGCTGATCGACGACCTGGGCAGCGGCACACTGCTTGACACCACAGCCTTCGGCCTGGCGCCCGAGCCGACCGTCCAGGCCAGCGTCGCTGCCGGCGCCGATGTCGTCACCTTCAGCGGCGACAAACTGCTGGGCGGGCCGCAAGCCGGGTTGATCGTGGGCAACGCAAGCGCGCTCAACGCACTGCGCCGCCATCCCCTGGCGCGCGCGCTGCGCGTCGACAAGCTGACCCTGGCCGCGCTGGAGGCGACGTTGCAGATCTACCGCCGCGGGCGAGCGCTGGATGAGATTCCCGTCTGGCGTATGATCGCCGCGCCGGTGGCAACGTTGGCTGCACGCGCAACATCCTTGCAGGAACGGCTGGCGGCCGCGGGCATCGCCGCCGCGGTCTGGCCGGGGGAGAGCGCCGTGGGCGGCGGCAGTTTGCCCGGTGCGACGCTGCCTACGCATCTGCTGGCCGTACCCGCCGCGCCGGCCGTTGCGACCGCGCTGCGCGCCCGGCGGCCGGCCATCGTCTGCCGCACGCAGCAAGATCATTTGCTCTTCGACCCGCGCACGATTCTGCCAGAACAGGAAGAGTACATGCTGACCGCACTGTCGGATGCGGTGAAAATGGGCAAAGAAGTTTGAATGGTGAACGGTGAATGGTGAATTCTGAAGTCGTTTTTCTCAAGTTGGGCGGTTCGTTGATCACCGACAAGCGCGGGGAGGAAGTGGCGCGCCTGGATGTGATCGCCCAGGCGGCTGCGGCCATTGCGACCGCACGCTCACAACGACCTGACTTGCAGTTGGTGATCGGGCACGGCTCCGGCAGCTTTGGCCATGTCTACGGCAAACGCTACGGCACCCGCGCCGGCGCCACAACGCCTGCGGACTGGTACGGTTTTGCCGCCACCGGCGATGCCGCAGCGCGGCTCAACCGCATCGTCGTGGCGACGCTGCTGGATGCGGGGATTCCCGCGTGGAGCATTCAGCCGGGCGTGGCCCTGCGCTGCGTGGATGGCCGCGTGACCGCCGGACCGGAAGACACGGTGGCCGAGGCGCTGGCGCGGGGTGTGACGCCCGTCGTCTACGGCGATGTCGCGCTGGACAGCGTGCGCGGCTGCACCATCGCCAGCACCGAAGAGATCTTCGAGCGGCTGGCGCACCATCTCCAGCCGGCGCGCATCGTGCTGGCGGGTGAGGTGGACGGCATCTTCACCGCCGATCCCTTTGTCGATGCGACGGCAACGCGCATCGACCACATCACCCCGGCGGATTACGCCGTCATCGCGGCGGGGTTGGGCGGCAGCCACGGGGTCGATGTCACCGGCGGGATGCGCGCCAAGGTGGAGCAGTCGCTGGCCATGGTGCGGAGCCATCCGGGGCTGACCATCGTTGTCTGTAGTGGTCTGGCGCCGGCGAGTCTGACCGCTGCGATCTGTGGTGAGCCGGCGGGCACCCGCATCACGCTGTGACGCCAGGGCGCCGCCTGTTTTCGCTTGACGTGCGTGCTGTTTCCGACGCAGCCGCCGCGCAGACTATAATACCATTTGCATTGTTGGCCGGCTCGCAGGTCGGCCCTATTGAGGGAACGAGATGTTGCTAACAGTTGTCTCCTTTATTATTGTCCTCGGCATCCTGGTCTTCTTTCACGAGTTGGGCCATTACTGGGTGGCGCGGCGCAATGGCATCGTCGTCGAAGAATTCGGCATGGGCTATCCGCCCCGCCTGGTCAAGCTCTTTCGCTACGACGGCACCGATTTTACGCTGAACTTGCTGCCCTTCGGCGGTTTTGCCCGCATGAAGGGCGAGGACGCGGGCGATATGTCGCCTGGCTCGTTCAATGCGGCCACCTTGGGCGGGCGCGCCGCCACCTTGATCGCCGGCCCGGCAATGAACGCCCTGCTGGCCGCGCTGCTCTTTGCCGCCAGCGTCATGGTGGGCTTTCCTGCGCCCGCCGGCCACCCCATGCTGTCGAACGTGGCCGATGGCTCCGCCGCCGCAGTGATTGGCCTGAAGGCCAGCGATATTCTGTTGACCTATGCCGGTCGCCCCGTCCAGGTCAGTCTCGAAGACCAGACCACGACGCAGATCCGCACCGATGGTGCAGCCGGCGCCGACCAAACCGAGCTGCTCGTCAGCCGCGATGGCGACCTGCTGACCCTGACGGCGACGCCGGCGCAGCTTCAGTCCGTGCTCGACGAGGGCGGCTATGTGATCACGCTGATGACCCTGGTGACGGGCATCGCCGAAAACAGCCCGGCGCAGGCTGCCGGCATCCAGGCGGGCGATCAGGTGCTGGCCGTCGATGACACGATCATTACGCGCGAGAATTCTCTGAGCGACGAAATCCAGCGCCGCCTGGGTGAGTCGATCACCATGACGCTGTGGCGGGACAACGGCTGGGTGGCGGTGAATGTCGTGCCGCGCGCCGACCCGCCGCCGGGCGAAGGCGCAGTGGGCGTCGCGCTGGCGCCCGTTACCGAGATTGCGACGATGGACTTGCTGCCCGCGCTGTGGATGGGCATCACCAGCACACTGGAATACGCGTTGCTCGTGCTGCAACTGCCGTTCCTGTTGATCGCCGGGCAGCTTTCGCCGGCGGACG
>JAPKMV010000731.1 GCA_026645635.1 Caldilineaceae bacterium | reverse complement strand
GTCGCGCAGGGAGCCACCCGGCTGCACCACAGCCATGATGCCGTGTTTGGCCGCGGCCTCGATGCCGTCGGCGAAGGGGAAAAAGGCGTCCGACGCCATCACGGCGCCGCGCGCGCGGTCGCCCGCCTTGTGGCCGGCCACCATCACCGAATCGACGCGGCTCATCTGCCCCGCGCCGACGCCGACCGTCGCCTGGTCGTGGACGTAGACGATAGCGTTGCTCTTGACGTGGCGAGCGACGCGCCAGGCGAAGGCCAGGTCTGCCAGTTGCGCTGGCGTCGGCTGACGCTGGCTGACCACCTGCCAGTTGGCCGGGTCCATATCGGCTTGACTGCGATCCACATCCTGCACCAACACGCCGCCGGCGATGCTGCGCAGGCTCAGCGGGCGCAGCGGCGCGCCGCTGTAGACGAGGAGGCGCAGGTTCTTCTTCTTGCGGAGCAAGTCCAACGCCTCGGCTTCGTAAGCCGGCGCCACCACCACCTCCAGGAAGATGTCGCCACGATGCCACCGAACGCGCTCACCGGATCCGACGCCAGCGCCTTGGCGTAGGCATCGCCCAGCGTGCCGGCGCTGGCCAGCCCGCACGGGTTGCCATGCTTGACGATGGCTACCGTGGGCGCGCCGAAATCCTGTGCAGCCATCCACGCCGCGTCCAGGTCGAGCCAGTTGTTGTAGCTCATCTCCTTGCCGTGGAGCAGCTCGAAGGCCGGCGCCTCCCCGACGTAGCCGTACAGCCCGCCCTTCTGGTGAGGGTTTTCGCCGTAGCGGTTCAACTGCTGCTGATAGAGATCGATATGAATGCGCCGGGCCAAGAGCGCCGGTTCCCCCGGTTCGTCGTCCTCGCCCACCTGCTGGGCGAGATAGGCGGTGATCGCAGTGTCGTACTCCGCAGTGTGGCGAAATGCCTTGACAGCCAACTGCTTGCGCTGATGAACGCTGGTGCCGCCGGTGGTGATCGCGTCTGCGACCGCGGCGTAGTCGGCCGGGTCACAGACGACGGTGACTGACTCATGGTTCTTCGCCGCGGCGCGCAACAGCGCCACGCCGCCGATGTCGATCTCCTCCACCGCCGTGGCCAGCGTCACGTTGGGCTGGGCCACGGTGGCCTGGAACGGGTAGAGGTTGGCAACCACCAGGTCGATGGGCGCCAGGTTGTGGCTGGCAAGCTCGTCCAGATGATGCGGCGTGCGCCGCGCCAGGATGCCGCCGTGGATCGCCGGGTGGAGCGTCTTGACGCGGCCACCCAGAATTTCGGGGAAGCCGGTGACATCCTCCACCTGGCGCACCGGGATGCCGGCGGTGGCGATGGCACGGGCGGTGCCGCCGCTGGCAATCAACTCGACGCCGGCTGCGGCCAGACGCCGCGCCAGATCGACCAGACCAGTCTTGTCGGATACAGAGAGCAGGGCACGAAAGGCGGGCATACGAAAGCTCCTTCGCTGTTGAAGGTGCAGCCCAGGCGCGCGGCTGGCAGAAGTAGGCGCCGGCTCCTTCCCTGTGGTGTTCCCCACAACCGCAGCAGTTGCGGATTTGCCCGCAGCCGCTGCAGATTCGCCAGTTGGAGGCCGGCCAGGTGATTCAAGGAATACTCACTAGAGTATAGAGAGTGTGACGCAAAGCTGTCAAACGGCGGCATTTGCGCCGCGCAACCTGGCTGGGCGCCAGTGGATTCGGGCACACGCATGATAGAATGTGCAGCATTGTACAAGAATTGAGAATCAGGCAACTACGTTGAGGAGGTCAGCCATGCAGAAAATTCGATGGGGCATTCTGAGCACCGCACACATCGGCACGGGCAAGGTGATACCGGCGATGCAGCGCGGCGAGTTCTGCACAGTCACCGCTATTGCCTCGCGCGCTGCAGACCGCGCCGCGGCTGTGGCCGCGCAATTGGGCATCCCCAAAGCCTATGGCTCCTATGAAGCGCTCCTCGCCGACCCGGAGATCGACGCCATCTACAACCCGCTGCCCAACCACCTGCATGTGCCGTGGTCGATTGCCGCGCTGGAGGCGGGCAAACATGTCCTGTGTGAGAAGCCGATTGCGCTCACCGCGGCGGAGGCGCAGACGCTGGTGGAGGCCGGGCGCCGTCACCCGCACCTGAAACTCATGGAAGCCTTCATGTACCGGCACAATCCGCAGTGGCAATTGGCGCGGCGCCTGGTGCAGGAAGGGCAGATCGGCGAACTGCGCACGATCCAATCCTTCTTCTCCTACTATCTCGACGACCCCAGCAACGTGCGCAACCAGGCCGACATCGGCGGCGGCGGGCTGATGGACATCGGCTGTTACAACATTTCGCTCTCGCGCTTCATCTTCGCCGCCGAGCCGGCGCGGGCGCTGGGCATCGTCGACTATCACCCGCAGTTTGGCACGGATCGGCTGGCTTCGGGCGTGCTCGACTTTGGCCGCGGCACATCCACCTTCACCTGCTCGACGCAGTTGACGCCCTATCAGCGGGTCAACATCTTCGGCACGACAGGTCGCGTCGAGATCGAGATTCCCTTCAATGCACCCAACGACCGGCCCTGCAAGGTCTGGCACGAGCACAATGGGCAGATCACCGAGCACGCGCTGCCGGTGGTCGACCAATACACGATCCAAGGCGACCTGATGGCGCGGGCGATCCTGGACGACACGCCCGTCCCGACGCCGATCGAAGATGCCGTGGCCAACATGCGCGTGATCGAAGCCATGTTCCGCAGCGCGCGGGAGCATGGATGGGTCGCGCTGTAGGATTTGCAGCGGAGTGAGCGGGTGAGCGGGTGAGCGGGTGATGATGCGCTCCTCGCCCCTCGCAACTCGCCAACC
>JAPKMV010000730.1 GCA_026645635.1 Caldilineaceae bacterium | reverse complement strand
GCTGCATGGCCGCCACGAAGTCCGGCAGCAGTTCCACCACGGCGTGCAGGCTGGCGCGCATCTCGCCGTGCGGCTCCTGCGGTGGGCGGTCGGCGCCCAGCGCGCTCACGGTCACCAGGCCGGCATAGCAGAGACCCATCTCCTGCGCCAGCCCCACCTCCGGCGCCAGGTTGTAGGTGAGCACGTCCGCGCCCCAGGTGCGAAACATGCGCGCTTCAGCCGGCGTCTCGCGGCGCATGAAATCGGCGCCCACCGTGACGACCTCCGCCACACCGGGCAGCAGCCGGCGCCAGACCGCACTCATCTGCGGACAAAAGGCGGTGCGCACGCTGGTCGCGCTGACGTCCAGTTCCAGCGGCGCGGTGGTGAAAAAGCTCTCCGCCTGCCGCCCCGTCCAGCCGATGTAGTCGACCACTACCACCGGCTCCCCGCGGCGCAGCACCGGGTTCAGCCCGATGCCCGCATCCCAGTTGAGCACCCGCTCCACGCCCAACTGCCGCGCAGCGTACATTGTGGCACGGGGATCGGTGCGCGTCGGTAAGCCAGTATAAGGTTGCACCCAGGTTGCCAGCCCGTCGTCGCGCACGCGCAGCGCCAGGGGGCCGGCATCGCCGTAGGGGGTGAGCACGGTGCGCTCCTCGATCACATCCCCCAGGATGTCGAGCGCGCGCGGCGGCAGCAGGACGGCGACGAGCAGCAGCAAGTGGGCGTGTGGCATAGGTCAACTATGTTATACTCGTTCGGGCAATTAGACCATTTGCAGCGCGGGCGTTGGCGTGATCTACGTTGTCTGCGCTTTGGGGCGCGGTTCGGCCCACCAGATCAGCACTGACCCAGCCAGGCGGAAGACGAAGGAGAGCACCAGCGCCACTGTCAGGTTGAACCAACTGGCCAGCAGCGGACCAAGCAGCGCACCCAACAGAATTGCAGCGTTGAGCGCCAGGTTGTACCACGCCAGATAGGCCGGCCGGTCGTTGGCGGGCACCTTTTCCAGCAGATAGTTGCTCAGCGCGCCGCCGACCATCGCCCAGGCCACGCCGCCGACGATCGAGGTCACAACGTAGAAGAAGAAGTTGGGCATAAAGGCCGTAAAGAGCGGATAGAGGCTCAGCCCGGCAGTGCCCGCCACCAGGAGTTTATGGAAGCCGAAGCGGTGGCTGAGATTGGCGAATCCCAACGAACCGAGCAGCGTCGTGCCGTGAAAGAAGGCCGTACCGACCGCGATCTGTCCATCATCGAGATGGAGCGCATCGACCCAGCGCAGCGGGAAGAGCGGGCCGGGCATGAACTGGGCCGTGTGAAAGACGAAGAGCGCCAGGATCACGCCGCCGTAGGCGCCGCGCAGCACCTCCAGCCGCAGCAGGTTTTTGCCGCGGGTGAAGGCGCGCAGCGCCACGCCCACACGCTGGCCCACGCCCTGACCGCCGCGCATGTCGCCCGGGCTGGCCGCGTCGCCAATGACCTGGCGGATGCGCTCCGGCTCTTCGTCGGGACGTTCGCGGATGCCGCGCAGTTTGCTCAGGTGATAGGTGCTCATGGCCGCGCCGACGAAGCCCAGGCCGAAGATGAGGGTGTAGCCGACTTCCAGCGACGTGTTGTTGAGGATGTAGCCGCTCAGCAGCGACGCGACAATATAGAAGACCGACAGCAGCGCGTTGCGACGCCCGGCTACCATCCCGCGCCATTCGATGGGCACCGCCGCGGCAAAGAGCGCATTGAAGCCAATCGCCAGCGCCACGCCGGGAATGGTAAAGAGGAAGGTTGCCCAGATCAGCGCCTCCAGTTGCAGCTCGGCAGGAAGCGTGAGCGGAAGCAGCGCATAGACCAGATAGAGTGCACGAAAAGCGACGGCGCTGCCGAAAACCGAGCGGCCGATGGGGCGTGATTGGAGCCAGCGGCCGATGGGCAGTGTGAAGATCAGGTTGACCAGCGCCGGCCCCGCCGTGAGCAGACCAATTTGCAGCGCACTGGCGCCGAGGCGTGCCGCATAGACGCCAAGAAAGGCGATGGTCGTGCCGGCCAGCAGCCCATACCAGCCGATGTCGCCATAAAGATGGTGGAAGATGCGTTGCAGATCCGGCGGGACAACCTGTTGGGTGCTGTCCGGTGTGACGGAGGGCAGGCGGCGAAAGAATCGTTGCATACGGAATAACCTGGAAACCTGGCCAAGCAAAATCAAAACGAAACCAAAAGGAGATTGTATCATGGTTGCCGAAGCGAGTGTGAAACCGATCCGGCTTGCAATGATCGGCGCCGGCATCTATGCCCGGGACGCGCACGCGCCGGCGCTGCTGCGCTTGCACGACCGCTTCCAGGTAGTCGCAGTCTGTGCCCGTTCCCACGCCTCGGCGGATGCGCTGGCCGCCCGCTTTGGCGACGACGTGGAACGCTGCACCGACGTGGCCGCGCTGCTCGCGCGCGATGACATCGAGGCCGTGGACATTCTGCTGCCCATCGACGTGCAGGCGCCGGTCGTCGCCCAGGCGCTGGCCGCGGGCAAGCATGTGGTCAGCGAGAAGCCGGTCGCGCCCGATGTCGCCGCAGCGGATGCGCTGATCGCCGGTTACACGCCGCGGCCCGGCCAGGTATGGATGGTGGCGGAGAACTGGCGCTACGAGGAAGCCTATGTGCGCGCTGCCGAACTTGTGCGCGAGGGCGCAATTGGGCGGGTGCTCACCGTGCACTTTATTCATTATGTCGCCATGCGCCCCGGCAACAAGTATCATGCCTCAACCTGGCGGCGTTCGGGCGGCTTTCCAGGTGGATTTCTCCTGGACGGCGGCGTCCATTTCGTGGCGGCGATGCGCATGATCGCCG
>JAPKMV010000072.1 GCA_026645635.1 Caldilineaceae bacterium | reverse complement strand
AGCGCAACGATGATCGCCCAGTGGATACGCGCATGGCTGCAGGGTCCAACCAATAGGGAGCAGGCGATCACTGCGCCAGTTCGTTCGGATTGGCGGCGCAAAACCCTGGGCTGGGCTGTCGCGCCGGTGCTGTCAGTGCTGTTCATGGCCCCGCTTTTCAGCAGTTGGCAGTATCGCGACACGTTTCTATCTGGGGACCTCAATGGCTTTCTGGCGCCCTATCCGGTGACGCCGCTCAAGGAGGTCAAAAACGAACTGCTGAAACGGCCGACAGGCAAGGTCGTGGTGCTGCCGCCTACCGAGTCGGCCAAGGTGATCGTGGACATTGCCGGTGTAGAACACAAGTTCATCGATAAATTCCATATCTACTACCTGGATCTGCCCAGTTTCTACTATGGTCTCACCGGCGATTCGGACAACAAATACGAATTCTTCCTGCTGTTGCGCGCCTTGTACTACCGGCAGGATTGGTGGGTCAACATTGCGCGTGACCTCGAACTGCGCTACATCGTCATCAACCGTGAACTCATCGCCAACACGGTTGGCGGCGCCGAATATCTGCGCGAGATCGAAAAGGTGATTCTGCCGGAACTGGACCAGTTGCCTGAATATGTTCAGAAGATCTACGAGAATGACAGTTATGTCGTCTATGAATTCACCGACCTGCCGAAAGCGCCGCGCATCCCGCTGTTCATCGATACGGATTGGAGCAATTTCATCAAGCTGCTGTCGAGCGATCTGAATCTGACGCGTTACTATGACCTGCGGCACGCCGTCGTCTCCGACGATCTCACAGGCTATGAATCGTTGGCGGTGTTCACCGATGACCCGCATTCAGCCGCACTCGATCTCTATCTGAAGGCGCATATGGAGCGGTTTTTCGCGCCTTCCAGCAACATCTTCGCTTTCAGCCCGGACATCATTCCCAGTTCCTATTACCTGTCGCCTATGTTCCGCCTGTTCCAGTTTTTCTCCGACAGCAAGTGGAACCGCCTCAACATGATCACACCCGGCCTCTTCGGCACCATCAAGGGGAGCTTCATCGGTGTTCCGCGGTCAACCGTCTTTCGCATTGCCGCCACCATCCCAGAGGCGGGAACTTACCGGATCTTGCTGCGGGCGGCGGCCACCGTCAACGACATTGCGGTGAGTGCACGCACGCTGGGATTTGACGAACAGTTCGAACTGCGTGCTCCACCCGATACCGTGACCTTCTATGATCAGCGCAAAGTTTTCTCGTCCACACGCCAGCCGCTGGACATCAACGAATATGCCATTGAGGAGCTTGAGCAGTTGATTCCCACCGACATCGTGGCAATCAACAACCGCTATCACTATTTCGATCTGGGGACTGTCGATGCGGCCAAGGGCAAACACACTTTCTATTTCGACAAGCAGGACAACAATCCAATGCTCGTTGAGGGCATTCTTGTGATACCCGAAGCGGTGTACCAGACCCTGGGTTTACCTGAGAATGTCCATCTCATCAGTGAGAGCAAGGATCTGTGCTGCGCGCGCCTGGATTACGACGAGGTTGCACCGTAACCTGTGCCCTGCGCCCACCCAGTGAATCTGATGCACAAACGACCGGGAGTACTGTATGGATATTTCCACGGATCAGGTTGAGCCGCCATTGGCGCCTGATGCCATGCCCGAGGCGCCATCAAATCCGCCATCACGGTTTTCACGCCTGCGCCACTCGAAACTGATTCGGCTCGCGCTGGGGCTTGGGGTGCTTGCCGCCGTGGTTGCGGCGCTGGCGTTTGCTGTGCTGCGCATCCTCGGGCCAAGCGAACGGTTTTCCACGTTGACGCTGCCCTATGTTCAGGACTTCACAGATGTCGACCCCAAGAAATGGTTCATCAGCGACGGTGTCTGGTCTATCCGCGAGGAGATGCTGGCGCAGGCTGCCAACCTCAGTACACCGGCGTCGATCTATGCACCAGGCACGATTGCTGAGGAGCAGCCCTATCACCTGAGCAGCTACATCACCCTGGCGAAATCCACCCAACAGGCCGGCATCAACTTCAATGCCCAGTATTCGGACATGACTGAGCAGCAGCACCAGGTCTATATTGCCCGCCGCATGGAAGATGTGAGTCAGGCGAGCAGCGATGCAGCAGATGCGGCTTCGCCAATGGAACTGGTTGCCGGCTACACCGGTGATGACGGCGAATTTGTGAAGCAGGTTTCAGTCCCGTTCGACCTGGACAGCGAGACCTACCGCCTGGATCTCTATGTGCTTGGCAACACCTATACGGTGCAGCTCAATGGCCAGACCATGATTGAGCGCCGGCCTCTTTTTTTTCCAAATGGTCTTGTCGGCTATTACACAGTGGGGCCGGCCCGGTTTGACACCTTGAAAATTACGACGGCTGAAACCAATGAGCCCGGCGACCAAGTCTACGTGAGTGACTTTGACCAGCAACCAGCCGGGGCCGGTTGGGTTCCGTTCAGCGGGGAATGGGAGATTGCTGAGGGTGAGCTGGTGCAGGCAAATCCAGCAGTGCAAGATGCCGGCATCGGCTATGAAGGCAGCGCCTTCGAAGAATACGTGGTCCAGGCGACCTTTCAACATCTGATTGGCGTTCAACATGGTGTCCCCCTATCAACTCAATAACGCCCACGTCGTTCGCTACGCCGATCAAACCGATTCTGTCTTCTGGGGTTACTTCGACGAACAAGGCATTTTCACCCGTCAGGGGTTTCTCGATGTCGACGCACCCGGCACTGCTCCAAGCCAGTTGCGCGTTTTCGTTGGGGACCAGAGCTATGATGTCTATTTACAGGACCAATTGCTGGCACGCGATGTCCCTGTTCACCTGCCTGCTGGAAAAGCCGAATCGGGGCGGCCCGGCGGTCACATTGGCTTGATTACTTCGCGCAGCAGCGTTGCCTTTACGCTGGTTGAAGTCTTTCCACTGGTAAGCAGCGGTCAACGGCCGCTGGCGCGCCCGCAGTCGACCGTTACGCCGGCAAGCAGCCCTGTGGTAGCCGCATCGCCGGCCGCCACAGCGCCAGCAGGCGGCAGAACAACGCCTGTCGCCCCAACGCCACAGGCAGCGCGCGCCACGGCGACGCCTCTGCCCGCCAACAGCAGCATCATCGCGCAGGGCGCACCTGGAGCCTGGCGCAGCACCTTTCGCGGCAATATGCTCGACGCTGGGTGGCGTCCGCTCTCAGGGGAATGGCGCTTCAGCAACGGCAGCCTGGTCCAGGAAGACGCCACCGGGTTCGACCTGGCAATTGCATACGCACGCGCCGCATTTCAGAATTACAGCTACACGGCTTCATTCAGCCATGACGATGGCAACGGCGCTGGGGTGCTTTTCAATATGCCCTACACCGATCGGCTGAATGGCGCGCACATGGTTCGCTATTCGGATCGGCGGCCCGGCGGCATCTTCTGGGGCTATTTTGACGAGAGCGGCAAGTTTGTAGGCCAGGGCTATGCCAATGTCTCGCCGCCAGGAGATGCGCGCCATACGCTCCGGGTTGTGAGCAAGGCAACAACCTACAGCGTCTATCTGGACGACTTCCTGTTGGCGGCAGATATGCCACTCCAGCAGGATTACGGTTACCTGGGCTTCGTGACTGTGCAGAGTTCGGCGGAGTTCGAGAGCGCGCAGATCGATGGCGTGGAGCAACTTGCCGGCCCCAGCCAGACCCCTGTGGGCGTTCAGCCGTTGACGCCGGCGGGCGCCTATGGCGGGAGCCAGGGGTTTGCCGAGCAGCGCGTCGTGAGCGGAAAGTGGGAAGTGGAGCAAGGCGTCTATCGCCAGACTTCGCCCAATCCAGCCGACTACATCTTCAACACCGGTCTCTACGCGTCCGACTATTCGATCGAGAGCGACATCTTTCTGCCGGAAATACCGGAGGTCGGCGGCGGCTTTATGGTCCAGATGCCCGAACGGGGCGGCAAAGCCGGCGCCACGGTTGTGCGCATCATCAAGGGGGGCCAGGGGCTGTTCTGGGGCGTCTATGACGAATCTGGCGCCTTCCGTGGGCGCAGTTCGGTCGATATACCCGCAAAAGGTGAAGGGGAATCCGGCTATCGCTTGAGGGTTGATGTGCGTGGCAACAGCATGGACGTCTTCGTGGACGGCGAGCCTGTGATCGAGGGCGCACTGCTCCCCCGCGCCGAAGGGTGGATCGGCTTGATGGCCTTTGGCGGGCCGGTTACCTTTGGCAATACCGAGATCACAATTGGACAGGCGCCATGAGCACGCCAGGCGCCACTGCTCGTTCCGCGGCAGCCAGCCTCGCCACGCAAACGCGCCGGCTTTGGCGAATGTGCGCACGCTGGCTGGATCGCCTGGATTGGCTTGTCCAGCCCATTGCAGCTTTTGCCTTGTCCCGTCTGCTGATCTTTGCGGCTGGGACGCTGGGCGATCTCTTCCTTGCCACAGAGGAAGGCCACTGGGTGGCCGACCCGAACAGCCCGTTCCTCAGCATGTGGGCAAAGTGGGACAGCCAATGGTACATACAGATTGCCCGTGACGGCTATTGGTACCAACCGCTGCAGCAGAGCAACGTGGCGTTCTTCCCGGTCTATCCACTGGCGCTGCGGCTGGCCGCGCCCTTCCTCGGCGGCAATCTTGTGCTGGCTGGTTTTGTTTTGAGCAATCTGGCCTTTCTGGGCGCCCTGATTTTTCTCTACCGCCTGGCAGAAGTCGAACTGATGGATGCAGACCCTGCTGCACAGGATGCTGGCCGCGCCGCAGCGCAGCGCACCGTCTACTATCTTGCCTTCTTTCCGACTGCCTTCTTCTTCAGCGCCGTCTACACCGAGAGCTTCTTTCTCCTCTTTTCGGTGGCGACGGTCTATTTTGCCCGGCGCCGTCACTGGGTGCTGGCGGCGGTGGCAGGCATCCTGGCCGCCGCGACGCGCAACCTGGGTGTGCTGCTCTGGGCGCTGGTGATGTGGGAGTGGCTCCGGTGTCACGGCTGGCGGATCACGCGCATTCATCGCGGCGCAACGTGGCGCAACCTCTGGGCAGGCATCAAAGGCAGTTGGATTGAGGTGATCATCATCGCCGCCATTCCGCTGGGCCTGCTGCTCTACATGGGTTTTCTTCAAATCAACTTCGCTCGCCCGACTGCCTTTATCGAGGTGCAGGCAGCCTGGGGACGACAGAATATCGGCCCGGTGGCAGTGATTGCCCGGGAACTGAGCGCGCTCTCCGATCTCGCGCTGACAAAGAGCAACTTGAGCCGGCTATTGAACGCGGGTGCATTCCTGGCCGTGCTCGCCATGCTGCCAGCAATCTGGCGCCGGCTGGGGGAAGGCTACGCGATCTATGTGTTGATTGTGATCCTGGTGCCTGCCTCCAGTGCGCTCCAGAGCATGATCCGCTATGTGCTGCCTCTCTTTCCCGTGTTCATCATACTCGGGTGGTGGGGCCGGCGCCCGTTTGTCGATCGTCTGCTGCTGGCCACATTCTCGGTTCTGCTGGGCGTGTTGACAGCCATCTTTGTAAACTGGATCTTTGTCGCATGAACAAGGAATTGGTGGAACAGCAGCCAGGCAGCCGGGGATGACCTTCCAAAAATTCTGGCAGACCGCGGGAAAGGTTTCGCGATACAATGATGCTTGACAGCCCACGAGTCTCGGCACTGAAGTATACTGGAGAGTGTACAAAGCGCATCACCCGGCGCCTGAATTGGTTGAATCGTCTGAAGAGACGGTGATTGGTGACAGGCAGGTACAAATGATGGCACAAATGATGGATCACTCATACGGTCGTGGTGTGAATGGCGGCAAGCTTGCCGTGAAGTTCTTCCTGGTGGCGCTGCTTCTGGGCGTCTTCTTTGGCTGGCTCGGCGCACGGGAGCCAGCCCATGCCGCGCCGGACAGTTGCGGCCTCTCGGTCACCATCATTGCAGCGCCATTTGCGGCAGTCGACAGCAATCGACCGGGGATCGACGGTCCCAAGGCGGCGATGTTGGGTGCTCGCATCCGCAACACCAGCGCGCTTCCGGTCGACAATGCCAGCGTCACGTTCAGCAGCAGCGGCCTTGGGCTGCTCAGTGGCAGCCCAAGCAGCTATTTTCTGAACGATCTGGCGCCGGGCGCCAGCGTTACGGCTTACTGGCCAGTCGTTTACCCGGCCACTTTCAATGTCAGCTACGACTATACGATTGCCGTCACGAATCCTGATGGCTGTGGTGCGAGCGCCTCCAGCCAGATTGTCACCCAGAGCGAAATCAGCGCCTCTGCCAATAAACTGCTCCCTGACGGCAGCACGAAAACGATCACACCGGATGTGGTCACGCCTGGCGGTCTGGTCACGCTTCGGATTACTGGCTTCACCCTCGGCACAATCGGTCAGGGTCCCAGAGGCGATTACGACGCCTGGCTGCAGCCGGTCGGCAACCTCAATTATGACCCTTCATGTCTGCGCTTGGTTCGGAGCGAAGTGGGGCTGGCCAGCATAAGCCCCTCGCCGTTTGTGGACCAGCTCTATTTCACTGGTCTGCGCAACTATCGTGCCAACGCTGCGGATTATGTAGCCTACACATTCATCGCCTTGCGGGACTGCACCACAACCATCCAGCCTTACCAGGAGGCAGCCAGCGGCACGCAAGAAAAGTACAACAGTGATTTTAGCGCCAGCACGAGTCTGATCCGCATGAGCAGCAGCGGCAGCAGCACCTTGCTGGTGACGATCCAACCTTCACGCACGACGGCCAAAGCTGGCGATCCCATCCGCTACTCCATCACCTATTCGGCGCCCGATGCGCCAGTCGGTTATCCCGCCAATGGCAACCCAGTGCTCATTGCTGCCAACATTCCTGACCAGACCACTTATCTGGCCGGCAGTGCCACAGAGACAACAGCGGCAGATGCCGAGTTCAGCAGCGATGGCGGCGCAACTTGGGTCACCACCGAACCGACTACTCCGGATGCCGTGACGGACCTGCGCTGGGTGCTCGCCACAGCGGTTGGGTCAGCATCCAGTCAAGTTCAGTATGAGGTCACAGTCGACCAGTCATACAACGGTGCCCCTCTGCTGGCGGTTGCCGGCGGCACACTTTCGGACGGATCGGTGCTGGCGAGCATCAGCACCTCGGTCGACGCGGCGGCAGGCAACAGCGCGCCCGCAGCCCATGACGACAATGTCAAGACCAACACCGACCGCCCAGTGACAATCAACGTCGCAGCAAACGACATCGATGGAGATGGCAACCTGGACCTGGCCAGCACCACACCTACCACGCTGCCGGATCATGGCGTGCTGACCAACGACGGCAACGGTCTGTTCACCTACAGCCCGCCGGCTGGATACTTTGGGCCAGACAGCTTCACTTACCGTATCTGCGACAGCACAGCAGCTTGCGATCATGCGACGGTCATGATCTTCGTCGGCTGGGAACAATTGCAGTGGGAATCAGGTGTTGTCTACGTGGCCTATGAAGATCTGAAAAACGTCGGCTGGTCAGACTGGGACTACAACGACTTTGTGGTGAAGATCGACATAGACAAGGGGGTGGACAGCGCTGGCCGGCTGGCGGCAATCGAGATCGAATACGATGCGCTTGCTCGCGGCGCGGGTTACGCGCAGCGCTTTGTTCACAGCTTGCCGATCGAAGGCGGTGGGATCGCCTTGGTTTCGGTGTACGACAACACAGGTAGTCTCCTCAACCAAAGAACGGTCGAGTTTGCTGCCAACACCAACTTTACGATCTTTGAACGCACGCTTGACGCACTGCCGCCCATGCAAGGTTTCTTCGACACCAACACGCGCAACACCCAGCCAGGCGTGGTTGACGGCCGAACGGCGGCGTTGACCGTCTATCTTTATGAGCCAGACGCAAACCCGGCCATTGCGCTGCCGCCGATACCCTGGGATCCCTATATTTACGTGTACTACACTCAGCAGGAAGTGCATCTGTTGATTCCAGGACATCTCGACAACACGCAGATTGTCAACCCGGTGCGTGACCCATCCAGCCCACTGGTGGGTTACGACCTGCCGATGGCGCAGACTTTCATGCCGGGCTGGCAGTGGCCCGAGGAATTTCGCGGGCTGTGGCGCGGTTATCCCCGCTACGTCGACTTCATCGGCTCAGGCGGCGCCACCAACCCAGACTGGTGGCTGCCTCAGAATGCCGATTCGAACTGGCTATGGCGTCCCGGCGGTGGCAGCGTTGTGCGCGCCAGCACCCCAGCTGCGGCAGAGGCTGACTCGCTCTATTTTGCTGGAGCAGTGGCCGCCGATTTGGACGGCGATGGTTGGAACGAAGTCATCATCGGCAACTTGCTGTCGAATCAGGTGGAGGTCTACAACGCGCTGCGGCTGCCTGTCCATGGTTGGCCCAAAGCTGTTGGCGGCGGGGTCAAAGCAGCGGCGGCCGTAGCGGATCTGGATGGTGACGGGCTTTTGGAGGTGGTGGCCGGTGCAGCAAATGGGATGCTCTATGCCTGGCGCCACAGCGGCGAGCCACTGCCTGGCTGGCCAGTGAGCCTGCATGCCGGTTTTCGCGTCCTGGCCACACCAGCCATCGGTGACATCGATGGCGACGGGGGGCTGGACATAGTCGTGCCACTTACCGATGGCGAGCTTTATGCCGTCGACGCCACCGGTGCGGCCAAGACCGGCTGGCCCGTAAGCATTGGTGACGTGGCGGACCTCTACGGCGGGCAGGTACTCAACAGTTCGCCCAAACTCGCCGACCTGGATGGCGACGGCGCTTTGGAGGTAGTCGTTGGCTCCACCGACAAGCGCGTCTACGCATTCAACCGCGATGGCTCTCTGCGCTGGTCCTATCCCACCGGCGATCTGGTGCTCTCCACGCCGGCGGTCGGTGACATCGACCCAGGCATCCCTGGCCTGGAAACAGTCATCGGCTCTGGCGACCGTTACGTCTACCTCCTCGACGCGGACGGCAACGTCATCTGGCGGCGACCCACCGGCTGGACTGTCCGATCTTCCCCGGTCATCGCGGATCTGGACGGCGATCAAGATTTCGAGATCTTGGTTGGCAGCGACGACGACCGGGTGTGGGCCTGGCATCACACCGGCGCGATGGTGGCCGGCTGGCCGCAAACAACCGGCGCAGACGTTCTTTCCTCGCCCCATCTTGGTGATGTGGACGGCGATGGTCACCCCGACGTAGTAGTTGGCTCCGATGATGCCAGGGTTTGGGCCTGGCACGCCGACGGGACCGCACTAGCAGGCTGGCCGCACACCACAACGATGTCCGTGAAGGGCGCGCCCTTGCTGGCCAACCTGGACGATGATCCAGCGCCGGAGGTGGTGGCCGGCGACCTGAGTGGCGCACTCTACTACTGGAACGTGGATCAGGTTTCGTTCCGGCTCAAAGACTACTTGCCGCTGATCTCAGTGGAGTGAATCCAAGCAATGACCAACCCAGCCAGCGACTATCTGCATAGAGACCGAGCCAGCAGTGGGGGAAGCGAAGGCGATCGTGCGCGAAAACGGGCAGAAGCCACCCGGCTGCTCGGCGCCGCCCTGGGCAACCTCGTCGACATATCTGCCCACGCGGCCGTGCTGCAGCGTCTGCTCCAGATCATCACGGAGGCGACGGGCTACAGCTACAGCCTGCTGGCGCAGATGGAGGAGGATGGCCTCCACATGCGCGTAACCGCGGCCTACGCACCGGCAGCAATTCTGGATGCGTTCGAGACGATTCTTGGCACTGGATTGATCGGTTATCGATTTCTTAACGACCCGGTGGAGGCGATGAAAACGCCGCCGACCGAGGTTTTTGCCCACATTTCGGATTTCCGGCCTGAAATTCCGCGCGAACGTGGGACCGTCCTCGCTGAGCGTGTGGGGCTGCGTCATATTGCTTCGATTCGCCAGCACACGGGGGAGCGCTATCTCGGCGCCATCAATTTTATCGCGACGACGGATGATGTTGACCTGGACTTGCTGGAGGATCTGTGCAACAGCCACCTGGTTTACGCGATTCTGCTCATGGACGAGCAGATGCATCGGGCAAAGAGCGAAGCACTGCGCGTCAGCGAAGTCGAAGCGCTTGCCCGCCTGCCTGAAGAAAACCCCAGCCCCGTCATGCGCGTTGCTGCGGATGGCGCCATTCTCTATCGCAATCGAGCAGCTATCCAGGCGTTCCAGGAAGCGGGCTGGGATGGCAAGGACAGCCTTCCCGCCGAATGGCAGGCAGCCATCTCACGGGCGCTTGCAGGTGGAGCACCGCTGGATGCGGAGTTCCAGTTTGGATCGCGCATCTATGCCTGCAAGTTCGCGCCAATCCCCAAAGAAGCCTATGTAAACATCTATGCGCTGGAGATAACCGAGCAGAAAGCCACTCAGGCGCGGCTCA
>JAPKMV010000729.1 GCA_026645635.1 Caldilineaceae bacterium | reverse complement strand
CCTACACGCAGCCCTACACCCACTGGGGGCCGTTCAAGTACATGACGCCGTTCCTGGAGCCGACAGGGAACTAGGTAATGTGAATTGTTACGTGTCACGTATTACGTGCTACGTGTTGCATGGCTTCTCCCGTCACGCACCACGTAACACGTAATGCGTAACACGTAATACGTGACACGTGCCACGCAGCACTTGTGAGGGATCAGCCCGCATGTTCATCCGAAGCTATCTCATCCCGCGCTTAATCCAGTATGTTCTGGTGATTCTTTTCGGCGTCACTGCCGTGTTCATCATTCCCCGCCTGCTGCCCAACGACCCGGTCCTGCGCACAATCGGGGAGCTGCGCTCGCGCGGTGCGTCGCTGGAACCCGGCGCCATGGACAAAATCATTGCGGATATGACCGAGATGTACGGTCTGGGAGGCTCGTGGCTCGACCAGTATGGCGCGTTCTGGGCGCGTCTGGCGCGCGGAGACCTGGGCGTCTCGTTCTTCCAGTTTCCCACACCGGTGCTCAGCTTGATCGTCACTGCCCTGCCGTGGACAGTCGGCTTGCTGCTGACGACGACGATCCTGGCCTGGGTCATCGGCAACATCCTGGGCGCGTTTGCGGGCTACTTCCCAGGCAACCGCTGGCTGCAAGGTCTGGACGCGGTTGCCATGGTGATCCGCCCCATGCCCTATTACATTTTTGCCTTTGCCCTGCTGTTGACCTTCGCCTACGCGGTCAGGTGGTTTCCCGTCTCCGGCGGCGCGTCCTTTGGGCGCCAGCCTGCGTTCACCCTGCCCTACATCCAGGATGTGCTCTGGCACTCGTTTTTGCCCGCACTTTCCATCGTGATTCTCGGCATGGCGGTCTGGTTTCAAACCATGAAACTGGTCGTGCAAAGCGTCGTCGGCGAAAGTTATGTGCAGTACGCCAAGTTGGGCGGCGTCACGGAAAGCAAAATCGTCACGCGCTATGTCTTTCGCAATGCCCTGCTGCCACAGATTACGGGATTGGCCCTCTCGCTGGGTCTGATTTTCAGCGGCGCCCTGATCACGGAGATCGTCTTTTCCTATCCAGGACTAGGTTCGTTGCTCTACCGCGCCATCGTCAACGGCGACTACAACCTGATCATGGGCATCACGCTCTTTTCGATCTTTGCCATCACAACCATTGTGTTGATCGTGGATCTGCTCTACCCGCTCTTCGATCCGCGGATCAGGTATTCGTGATCGCCAGCAGCCGGGGGTTCAAATCCCGGCTAATAGCTCAAGTCGGTTGAAACCGACTGCAGACGTAGTCCACTTCTAGTGGACTTGAGCTATCAGCCTGGAATTGATTCCAAGGCTGTGATGAACAAGCGCCCACCAATTTCGTTCGCCCGACAAGGAGTGCGGACAACGTGAGATTATTCAGAGACTTGCTTAGAGATTTCAGATTCTTTTGGGGCTTCTGGATCTTTGTGATGATGGTCATCTTTGCCAGCCTCTCTTTCTTTTCACCCTACGACCCGACGCTCTGGGGCGAAGTGCCGCGCGACATGCGCCCCTCTGCAGAGTATTGGCTGGGCACCGATTCCAACGGCCAGGACATCTTCTGGATGGCGACCTTCGCGGTGCGCAACTCGCTGACCATTGCGCTCATCGCCGGCCTGGTCTCCCGGGTGATCGCCGTCACCGTCGGCATGGTCGCCGGCTATCTCGGCGGCAAGTCGGATCGCGTGCTGATGTTCGTCAGTGACAGCCTGCTGGTCATCCCGCTCTTTCTGATGATCGTGATGCTGGCCATGTTGATCCGCAACAGCATGAGCGTGCTCAGTCTGGGGCTGCTGCTGGCCATCTTCGGCTGGGCGTGGGACGCCCGGCTGATCCGCTCGCAGATCCTGAGCCTGCGCGAACGGGAGTTCACCAAGACGGCGGTGCTCTCCGGCACCGGCACCATGCGGCTGGTGCTCAACGAGTACATGCCCTACTCGACGCCGTTGATCTTTTCCACGCTGATCAACAACATGGCCTGGGCGATTGGGTTGGAAATCACGCTGGCCATTCTCGGCCTGCTCAACCTCTCCATCCCCACACTGGGGACGATGCTTTACTGGGCGATCAGCTATCAGGCAGTGCTCCTGGGCCGCTGGTGGTGGGTGCTGACGCCGATTGTGCTGTCGATTTTGCTCTTTATCTCCTTGTACTGGCTGTCAGTCAGCATCAGCGAATACCTGGATCCCCGCCGCCGGATCCAGCGCGTCGGGGCCGCGTGAATGTCATGGAAAACACAATCCTCAAGACCGAAGCGCTCAAGGCATTCTACGTCCTGGATCTCTATGGCAAGCAGAAGATCGTCCAGGCCGTGAACGAGGTCGATCTCGACATCAAAGAGAACGAAATCTACGGCATTGCCGGCGAAAGCGGCTGCGGCAAGACGACGCTGCTGAAAACGCTGGCCGCCGCCATTCAGCCGCCCCTGCGCGTGGTGAGCGGCAGGGTCATCTACCGCATCGCCGGCGCAGACGTCGACGTGGCCACGCTCAGCGCCGAGGAAATCCGTCAACTGCGGCTGGAGTATATCGCCTACGTGCCCCAGGGATCGATGAGCGTGCTCAACCCAGTCGCCAAGATCAAGGACACCTACCGCGACTTTATCGAAAGCCACGTCAGCGCACAGGGCAAGTCGGACGCCTATGAACTTGCCAAAAGCCACCTGGTCGAACTGGGCCTGCCGACCAAGATCCTCGACGCCTACCCCCATCAACTCTCCGGCGGGATGCGTCAGCGCGTGACGATTGCCCTGGCCACGCTGCTCAAACCGCGCATCATCATTGGCGACGAGCCGACCAC
>JAPKMV010000728.1 GCA_026645635.1 Caldilineaceae bacterium | reverse complement strand
AGGAACGGTGACGGTGCGCTGTTGCCCGGCGAGGCTGCCGTGACCGCGCGCAGCCGCCGGCTGGCTGGCGGCGCGCTGGCGCTCAGCCTGGCCGGGCTGCTGGCGCTGGGCTTCTGGCTGCGCTGGCGTTACGCCACCGAGATCAGCCTCTACGTCGATGAGTTCACCACACTGTGGGGCGCGCAACGCATCCTGGAGATGGGCGCGCCGATCCTGCCCAGCGGCGTGCTCTACACCCGTGGGCTGCTCAACACCTATGTGACTGCGCTCTTCATCGGCCTGGGCGGGCAGGAGCATCTGGTGGGCCGGCTGCCGGGCATCCTGTTCGGGCTGGCGGCGGTCGTGGCGATCTTCTGGGCGGGCCGCCGCGAGTGGAACGCCCGCGTTGGGCTGCTGGCCGCGGTCGGCCTCACGCTGCTGCCGGAGATGATCCAGTGGGGCGGACGAGCGCGCTTCTACAGCCAGTTGCTCTTCTTCGTGCTGCTCACGGTTTGGGCCGCCTATGCCACGGTGCGCCCGCGGCAGGAGGACGTCGCACCGGAACCACCCACCTGGCGCGCCAACCTGCTCTTTGCCGGCATGTTCGCGCTGGCGCTCTTTTCCCAGGAAGAGACACTGCTGCTCTACCCGACGCTGCTGCTGGGCTTTGTCTGGTGGCGGGGCTGGCGCCATCTGCTCCAGCCGCCGGTGCTGGCGAGTCAGGCGCTCATCCTGGCAGCGCTGGCCGCCCGCTATCTCGTCGAGACGATTGGCCAGCCCGGCTACTTCGAGACGATCCAGGCCGAGCGGCCCTACGTCGGGCTGGTCTTCGAGGTGACCGACGCCTGGCGCGTCTACAGCCCACTGCTGCTGGCGCCGGAGCGGCTGCCCTTCACGCTAGGCGCGCTGGTGGCGGTGAGCGTAGCGGTGATCCTGCTGGCGGGCGCGGGCTGGCGGCCGGCGCGGCTGCCCCTATTTCACCAGGCGACGCTCTTTTTTGCCCTCAACTTTCTCGGCGTCTTTGCCATCTTGCTGGCGCTGGTGGGCGGCACCTGGCGCGAGGCGCGCTATCTGCTGATCATCGAGCCGCTCTGGCTGCTGGTGGGTGCAGCGGGGCTGGTCTGGGTCATCGACCGCCTGACTCGCCGCGTTGCGCTGCGCTGGGCGCTGGCTGCGTTTGCGGCGCTGGGTATTGCGCTGCTCCTCTGGACGCCGACGCAGACCCTGTTAGCGCAGCAGGTGGAGGGCTACGACCGCGTGCTGGCCTGGGTTGCCGCGGCGCGTGAACCGGGCGACGTGGTGCTGTCGCCGCAGCCGCCGGCCTGCGCCATCATGCTCGGCGAACCTTGCGACTATTACATGGTCGGCACAGGCTGGGAGCCTTACGTCATCGCCGACGCGGCGGGCGTGTTGGTGGACCGCTGGACCGGTGCGCCGCTCCTCGCCGATGCCGCGCAACTGGAAGCGGTGGTGCGGGAGGCGCCCCGCGTCTGGCTGGTGGTGGATGGGCTGCGGCTGGGCCGCCGCTACGACGACGCCACGGTGCGCGTGCTGGTGGAACAGTTCGCCGTCGCCCACGAGGAGCGGGGCGTGGCGGCGCTGCAAGCCACCGGCTGGCAGACGCCCACCGTGCAGGCTGTCCGGCAGGAATTGTCGCCGCCGCTGGCCGTCGGCCCCCTCGACCTGGAAGCGTGGACACGCACGGAACTGCTGCCTGGCGTAGCGCTGGACGTCACCCTCTACTGGCGCAAACGGGAGTTTATCGACAGCCAGATCAACACGTCGCTGCGCCTGGTGGCCAGTGACGGCGCAGTTGTTGCGCAGCAGGACGGCCCGCCGGCCCGCGGCCTCATCCCTACCTACGCGGCGGAGACGGTGCAGTTGCCGGATCCCAAGACGCTGGCGATCCCCGCCGACCTGCCACCGGCGCGCTACCGGCTGGATGTGGTGGCCTATGACGTGGCGACGACAGAGCCGGTGGCGGAACCGCTGACGCTGGGGTGGATCGACACGCGGGGGACGCCGGTCTCGCCCGCGATTCCACGGGATGATGCCTGGGAGAATGGGCTGCGGCTGCTCGGCCACAGCGCCCTGCCTGCTGCGCTGACGCCCGGCACGCCTTTGACCGCGACGCTGACCTGGTCTGCGACAGCGCCGCTCCCGGCCAACCTGACGGCTTTCGTGCACCTGTTGGGGCCGGACGGCGCGATCGTCGCGCAGAGCGACCGGGCGCCAGAGGGCGGCTTCTACCCCACCAGCGCCTGGCAACCCGGCGAAACGGTCAGCGACGACTATCGGCTGGACCTGCCGGCGTTGCTGACGCCCGGCGCTTACCGCCTGGTGACCGGCTGGTACGAGCCTGAAACTGGTGTGCGGGTGGCGACGGCGAAGGGTGAGGATGGGGTGGTGCTGGAGATGTGGTCAGTGGAGTGAGGATCTCAGTTGCCTGTCACGATTAGCACTGCTGCTGCTCAAGAGAAAATGTAATCGTGCTACCAAAATACCGTTGCCTGTGCTATACTCCCGCTACGTTCTGCGGCTTCCCCTGGTGAGCGCTTTGGCAGGCTTGACCCGGAAGCGGCGTCTTGACGGCAACCGATAAAATCCAGATTGCGAAGGCAATGACGATCCGACGTCGTGCGGCTATGGTGGTGAGGGATCATGGCGGGTTGCGCCCGTCGTGCGCGGCTGCGCGTCAGGCCGCTGCGCCTTTTAGACGGAATGATGGCGCCGGTGTCTGCGGCGACAAGGATCACGATCCGGCATAGAATCCCGCCGCGGCAAACTGGAAAGGTGGATGGGTGTCATACTATGAATGACAGGCTCGTAAACTCGCTGGTTACG
>JAPKMV010000727.1 GCA_026645635.1 Caldilineaceae bacterium | reverse complement strand
TGTGAGCAACACCCACCACCCCAACACCGGGCGTGCGCTGCCCCCCAGCCAGCGCAGCAGCGCGCCAAGCCACGGCTCGTTTTCCTGTTCGGCCAGCGTCTCCCAGCGCCCGCTCATCCCACTTCCTCCTCCACCTCCACGGTGAACGCGCCGCCCGTGGGTGTGGTGCGGATGACGCGACGGCGGCGGCGGTAGGTGAGCGCGGTCGGCAGCACATCGTCCGTGCGCAGCACCTGCACCGGCACGCCGAGCCGATGCAATACGTCCACCGTGGGCGCACACTGCGCTTCGCTCTCAGGCTGCGTCACCAACAGCACCGTGCTGGCCAGTTCTTGCGCGCCGGCCTGGACAACCTCGGCCACCCAGTCATCCTGGTTGGCGCTGGCCGCGGTGATGATGATCAACGTGTGGCGGCGGCCCAGGGTCGCGCGGTTGCGGCGCAGCAGCGCAGCCAGCGACCATACGGTGGCCTGCGCGGGCGCCAGCGCGGCCATAATCGCCCACAACTGCGCCTGACCTGGCTGCGGCGGCAACGCGATCACCGTTTCGCCCGAGGCTGTGAGCAGACCGGCCGCGCGCCGCGTCCGGCCACTCACCATCTCGGCTGCCATGCTGGCGGCCAGGATGATGCTATGCTCCAGCGTGCCAGTCGCACCGCTGCCCTGGTGTACGGAGCGCTGCAAGTCGAGAACGATCCAGACATCGCCGCTTGGCTCCTGCTCCATCTCCTTGACCATGAATTCGCCGCGCCGCGCAGTCGACGCCCAGTGAATGTGGCGGATGCTGTCGCCCAGCACATAGGCGCGCACGCTGGCCGCCGGCAGGACGCCCAGCAGCGGACGGCGGCGCGGCGTCGCACCGCCCTCGCTGCCCCGCGGCAGTTCGACGGTGGGCAATTGCACGACGCGGGGATAGATCAGCACAGATTCGGTGCGCGCGTAGCGAATCTCCGCCAGGAAGAGACCGAAAGGATCGCCCAGTTCCACCTCGTAGGGGCCGAGGCGGAAAGCACCGCGCTGCTGGCACACGGTTTCGGTCCACCAGCGATAGGCGCCATCCATGGGCGCAGCCACCACGCAGCCCGGCGCATAACCCGGCAGGTCAGAATGATCGACAAAAGCCGCCCAGAGCACTTGAACCCGCGCCCGGTTGCGCAGCTCGAAGTCCTCGCGCAGCAGATCGCCCGCCACCAGCACCGAACCCTGGCGTTGGCGCGTGAGAGAAACGCCCTGCACAAGCGCCCGCACCCACAGCAGCGCACCCAAATAGAGACCCACCAGACAGATGAGCAGCGTCAGCCAAACAGGATGTGGCGTGACGAGCTGGCCAAAGAGGATAAAGGGGAGCAGCAGCAGCGGCCAACCGACTTGCAAGCGCACCGTGCGCGCCGGCTCCAGACCGCGCGACCAGAGGCCAACCGTATAGTAGCGGTGCAGGCGGCGCCATGCGCGCACAAGGTCACTCCATCGACAATAGATGCCAGTAGGGCATAAAGCCGTAATACCAGGCGAGGAGCAGCGCCAGCCGCAGCCCCGGCCACCCATCGCGCCAGCCGCCCAGCGTCACAAAACGGCGGCGGAACTCGCGCAGTGGTTGCAACACGAAGTTGTGCGGCCGGGCGCGGATGCCTCTGCCGGCGAGGATGCGCGCCTCATAAGCCGCATAGAGCCGTTGCTTCTGGTGAAACTGGGTCCAAGTCGCATAATTGTAGTGGATCAGCGGCGCGCGCAGATGCCCTGCGGCACCGGCCAATGCGACGACCTCGTGCACCTCGCGCGCAGGGTCATAGCGAGCGGCGGCGCGGCGCAGCAGGCGCAGTTGGTAGTCAGGGAAGAAACCACCGCCCTGCATCTCGTGGCCGACGATGAAGTTTTTGCGAGGAATCCAGTAGCCGTCGATTGTGTCGCTAGTGATGGCTACACGAATTTCATCGCCCAGAGCCTGGGAAACGCGCTCATCCGCATCGACAAACAAGATCCAGGCGGCAGCCACAGCATCGAGCGCGGCTTGACGCTGCGCGGCAAAGTTGTCGAAGGGACGATCCACCACCAGCGCACCGGACGCAATGGCCGCCGCCTGGGTACCGTCGCTGCTCGACGAATCCCACACGACCACGGCATCGACCCACGGCCGCACGGCTGCCACGCATTCGGCAATGTGCCGCGCCTCGTTGTGGGTGAGGATGACGGCGACAAGCTGGTGCATAGCCGGCCTCACAGACGCGCTACGGCGTGAAAGGCCGCCAGTGCATCGCCCAGGTCGCGCCCGGTGATGCGCCCGGCGGCGAAATCGGCGCGGGCGCGGCGCGCCTGGAGCGCCATGCCTGCACGCACCAGGCCGCGCACCGCCGGCAGAAAACCGGCAGGATACCGCTCTCGGTGTTTCGTGTAAAAGCGGTAGCGGCTGCGCCAGAGCTGCACAAAAACGGGCCAGCGGCGTTGGCGGCTGCTTTGTCCGGCGTGGTGGATGACCGTCGCAGTGGGCAAAGCAGCCACACGCCAACCATGCTCCCCCATGCGCAGACACCAGTCCATCTCCTCGCAGTACATCCAGTACTCCTCATCGAGTCCACCGGCCGCGCAGATCGCCGCACCGCGCACCAGCATCGCCGCGCCGAGCACAAAGTCTACAGCAAATGGCGCGCCCCCCTGCCAGAGCGCCTGCGAGTAGCGTCCGTTGAGCGGGCTGTCGAGCAGCCGATGCGCTGCGGGCAAATCGGCGACCGGGAACACATCCAACGCCACCTGCGCCAGACCTGGAAAGCGAAATGCACCGTGTTGGAACTGGCCATCGCCGTAGCGGAGTTGGGGACCGCAGACAGCAACTGC
>JAPKMV010000726.1 GCA_026645635.1 Caldilineaceae bacterium | reverse complement strand
GCGCGAGATCGTCGAGCGTTGCGGTGATCTGGATCTGTGCCTCGTGTTGCAGGGCGTCTTGGGGGTGACGGCCGTCGTATCTGTCTTTTTCAAAAACGGTGGCGTAGAGGATCAGGGTGTATTTGGCTTCGTTCATATGCTCTCTTCTCCGAATAGAACGGGTGTGCTATTTCTCATTTTGGCACAGCTTTCAGGATTTTTGTCGAGTAAAGTTTTCCGCGAACCGGTGTCGCCCCTCGCCTCTCTCAAATCAGGCAGAGAGACTGCGCTCCAGTTGGCGGTAGATGCGGCTGGCGAAGCGCGGCTCCATGTCGCCGACGATCTGGCGCACCATCGTCTCGATCTGCCGCATGTCCACGTTTCCGGCGCCGGCCAGCGTGGGGGCGCGCTGGCTGCTAGCCGGCTGCGTGCTGCGGATGGCCTGGCGGCGGTCGGTGACGGCAGCGGTGCGGGCGGCCACCACGTCCAGGGAGTTGGCGCCCATGTCATACTGCCGGCTGAATTGTCTGAGGGCGGCGTCCTGGTCGCCTGCGCCCATCGGCTTCTGGTTGAACAGCGACACCTTGTCGTCCACCTTGCGTTTGACTGCGTCCGGTGTAAGGCCGGCGAGTTCAGCAGGGTCTACCCCCAGGAAGGCGGCTTGCGCTGCGTAGCGGTGCCGTGTGACGGCGCCGGCATCGGGTGCGGCCGACTCCGGCTGCGCTGCCTCTTCGTTCTGGATTTGCTCTTGGATGGCCTGCATCTGCTCGCCGGCCTGCCGCTTGAGCGCATCGACGCGGGCTTCGTCAGACTCTAAGATGCCACTGATGGCTGCGGTCTGGTCTTCGGGGGCCGCCAGCAAGCTGCCGTAGTCGGTGATGCCCAGCGCCTGGAGCCGCTTGACCTGCTCCGGTGTGATGCCCAGCGTGGTCAGGTCCTGCTGGGCGGCTTTGGCGTAGTGGCTGTCGCCCAGGGTCTGGAGCGGCAGTTTCAGCCGTTCCCGCAGTGCGTTCTGCGCCTCGTTGATGGCGTCGATGCCCCACTTGAAGCCGGACGCCTCGTAGATCCAGTCAGGATCGGCGCCGACGAACTCCTCGGCGGTGTCGATGACGTTCTTTGTGCCGACCTGGGCGCGGGAGGGGGCGGTGCGGTAGAGCAGTTCTTCACGGGCGGTGCTGATGCCGGGCACGCCGGTGCCTGGCTGCTCGAAGCGGAAGGGATAGCGCTTCTCCGTGCGGGTGGGGTCGGTTTCCAGAATGACGTTGTCCGGCACAGGGACGCCGCCTGTGCGATAGAGCAGTTGCTCCTCTGCGGTGGCCATGCGCATTCCGGCCAACTGGCGCGCACCCTGCACGGCTTGTTTGGCGGTCTTGACGCCCACGCCCTTGATGTTGTCGCGCAGCCAGTGGGTGTCGGTGCGCGCCAGTTCTTCCAGGTCGTAGATGCCCCGGCGCGCCATATCCATCATGGCGTCGAAGGAAAGACCCAGTTCTTCTTTCTGGGAAACGATGCTGGTCTGCGGGCTGATGGGCGGCGCTGCGGCGAAGGCGTCGGCGCGCTCGACGAGGGTTTTGACCGTGTCCACGGTGATGGCGTTGTCCGCGTTGTTGCGCACCCAGTTGGGCGACCAGGAGATAGACGGTTCGCCTTCGGCTGGGGAGACGGGCGGCTTCCCGATCTGCGTCAACTGGCCCAGGGTCGTGATGCCGGCAGCGGCCAGGGCGTCGATGCGTCCCTGGGTGAGTCCCTCGAACATGTCCTCGTACAGTTCGGGGCCGCTGGGCGGCGGGGGCGGGATTTCGGCGTAGGTGCGCGGCAGAACCCGGCTGTTTGGCTCGACTTCGGGCGCGAACTGTTGGCCGATGGCGATGGCGGCGCGCGCCTGTTCGGGTGTAATGCCGGCGTCTTCGGCCAGGCGCGTGGGGTTGCTGGCGGCCAGGGCTGCGAAGGTCGGCGCTTTGCCTTCAACCATGATGCGCAGCAGTTCGGCCTCGCTGATGTCGGTGCCGGTGACGGGATTCTGCATGGCGGTGGCGAACAGGTAGGGGTGCGCTGCGATGTTCGTGCTGGGGCCGGGCGCCTGGTAGCCTTGGGCGGCGTGAATCATGCCGCGAATGACTTCCAGATCGCTGGTGCCCAGCATCTGCCCCAGCCACTTCTCGTCAGGGCTTGGTTCGTCACCGTCGCCGGCCTGGAGGGCGGCGATGGCTTCCAGCGTGACGATGTCGCTGCGCTCGCGCAGATTCTTTAGCTTGGTGTCCGTGAGCCCGGGCAGCATTCCTTCGATGAGCGGTGTGCCGGGCGGCGGTTCCTCAGCAGGGGTCGTGATCTCCATGCTCACGCCGCCTGCCGTGAGCGTGCGCTGCTGCGTGGCGGTGGGTGAGCCTGCCGAACCCGCGGTCGGTGAGCTTGTCGAACCGGCGGTGGTCAGGGCGTTGTACTGGCTGGTCATGCGCTCGGTGTAGAGCGCTTTGGCGCCGGGGTTGTAGGCGTCGGCAAAGGCGGCGATGTCGCCGGTTTGCAGCGCCTGCATCATGGTGGCGTCACCGGCGATGAAGTCCAGGAAGCTGGCGATCTGCGTGCTCTGGCCGCTGGCGAAGGCGTCGTACATGGCGCTGGCAGATTCGTAGCCCAGCTTTGGCGCGTGGAAACCCATGATCTGCGGCGCGCCCATGCTGATGGCGTTGGAGGCCGCTTCTTTGCCCGCCAGTTCGACGGCGAGGGCATAGGCTTCCTGTTCGTTGGCCTGGCTGCCGTGCACGTTCTTCCAGGTACCGTCACCGGCCAGATACTGTTCGTCCTGATAGCCCTTGCTGCGGAAACGTTCGCGCAGTTCCGGTGTGTCGGCG
>JAPKMV010000725.1 GCA_026645635.1 Caldilineaceae bacterium | reverse complement strand
TCTGCCACTCACCCAGCGTCAGCGTGCCGGCGATGATCTGCTGGCCGCCGAAGTAGAGCACCGCGGCCTGGCCCAGGTTGGCGATCAGGAAGATCACCGGAAAGAGAAAGCTGAAGATGCGGGCGACGGTGATCTGCTGCTCCATCAGGATTGCGGCCGATTCGTCGAAGCGCACATACTCGCGCGGCTCGCTGGCAAAGGCCTTGATCACCTTGATGCCGGCCAGGTTCTCTTGCAGGATGGTGTTGAGCGCCGAGAGCTTCTGCTGCACCTTGACGAAGAGCGGCTGTGTCACCGCGCCGAAGATCATGAACATGATCAAGGCGATGGGCAGGATCGGCAGCACCACCAGCGTCAACTGCGGGTTGGTCCACAGCAGCAGGATCAGCGCGCCGGTGAGCAGCACCACTGCCTGCACCGCCAGCAGCAGCCCCTGGCCGATGAAGAGACGCACCTTCTCCACGTCGTCGGTGGCGCGAATCATCAACTGGCCCGTGCGGTTGCGGTCATGGTAGCTGAAGGAGAGACGCTGAATCTTGGCGAAGAGGTCGTTGCGGAAGTCGAAGGCCACGCTCTGCCCGGCATTTTCCGACATGTAGGATTGGGCGAAAGAGAAGAAGCCGCGGATCACCGCAAAGAGGATGATCAGCACCATCGACCAGAGCAACGGCGCCAGCGGGTTGGCGACGATCTGGTTCATTTCCGCTGCGGTCATGCCGAGCTGGCTCAGCGCGGCGGCCTGCACGTCGGCGGGCGCGGCGGCCAACTGCTGCGCCGTCATGCCCTGCGTCACCGCGTCGATGATGTTCTGCACCATCTGCGGCACCAGCAGTTGCGCGCCGGTGCTCAGCAAAAGCGCCACGTAGGCGATGATGGTGATCTTGCGATAATGGCCCAGGAAGCGCACGGCGCGCATCAAATTGCCGAATCCTGGTCGTTCTGCTTTTGGGCGTTGGGGCGATGTGGTCACGCCTCCTCCTCCTGATTTAGAAGCCTCACGCCAAGACGCCAAGTCGCAAAGAGGAATGCAACTCTCTTCGCGTCTTTGCGCCTTGGCGTGAGAGAAAATGAACCTGCGCTGTTACAGCAAGCATTGCATTGTACGCCGATGTGACATAGATGCAAGGTGGCAGCCATCCCATTCGTAAAATTGAGGTAACCACCAACTCTCAGAGAACCGACGATTCACAGATTGCACAGATTTCACAGAGTAACGACGCGTGCATCTGCGTAATCTGTGGATGATGCCTGACCAGTGATGACCGCCACCGCGTTCTCGACTCCCCGCTCGGCGCGGATGCGCTCGCCCAGGCTGGCGGCGCGCTGGCGCATCGCCCCGTCGCTCACCGCCTGCTCGATCGCCGTCGCCAGCTTCTCCGCCGTGAGCCGCCGCCGAGGGATCGGCGCCGGGCCGACCCCCAGCGCGTGCACGCGGCGGCCCCAGAAGGGCTGATCGCCGAAAAAGGGTGTCACGATGGAGGGCACGCCTGCAGCAAGCCCGGCCCCCGTCGTGCCCGCGCCGCCGTGATGGACGACCGCGGCCATCTGCGGAAAGAGCCAGGCGTGGGGCAGGGAGCCGACCATGTGCACGGTCGGCGGCAGATCGTCCGCTTGCAAGCCATCCCAACCGCTGGCAAGGATGCCGCGCTGGCCCGTGCGCGCCAGGGCGTCCAACGCCAGGCGTGCGGTTTCCTGTGGGTCGCGGCTGGGCATACTGCCAAAGCCGATGTAGACCGGCGGCGGCCCTGCGGCCAGAAAGTCGACCAGCGCGGCCGGCGGCGTCCACCCCGCGGGCGGCGCCAGGAACCAGTAGCCGGTGACGTGGATCGTCGCGTCCCAGTCGCTGGGCGGCGGGATGACCAGCGGGCTGTAGCCATAGAGCACCGGCAGCCCCTGGCCGCGCAGCGCGCCGAACGGCCCCCAAAAGGGAGCGGACGGCAGGTTGAGCACCTCGGCGCGCGCCCGGTTGTCGGCGCTGCGCAGCATCTGCCACATCATCTGCCGCGCCAGGCGGTGCGAGAGGCCATTGGCCCAGCCCATCAGCCGCGACTGCGGCAGCGGCGTCAGCACGCTGGGGAACTCCCGGGTCGGCGAAAAGGGCATCAAGTAGGCCTGGATGAAGGGAACGCCCAACTTTTCGGCCAGCGCCACGCCGACCGACAGCCCGCCCAGCCCACCGATCAGCAGGTCGGAACCGGCTGCGGCTGCCAGCCCGGCCACCGCGGCCTGGTGGGCCAGTTGCTGCGCACCGCGCCCCGTTGCCGCCACCATTTTCAGCAAGTTGCCCTGTTCGGCCAGTTCTCTGACGCGCTCCTGGGTCATGGCTTCCGTCAGGTCATTCATGGCAGCGAACTCCAGGCCATGCGCCGTGATCAGCTCACGGAAATTCATGGAGGCCAGGAGGCGCACCCTGTGCCCGGCCGCTTGCAGCCCCTCGCCCAGCGCCACATAGGGCTGCACATCGCCGCGACTGCCGCCCGCAATGATCATGATCTGCATTGGTAAGACTCCACGTTTCAGCTCCGCCAACCACTTTTCAGCAGTTGGCACTTATGGTATTTTATCGACATCTGTTGTATAGATGACGGGTGTCGAATTTAGCTTGCCCGGCTGGGAAAGTCAAGCAACAAGTGTGAGGGTGTGTCGAGTAATCGACAGAGGAGGCAAAGTGTCGTCAAACAGTAGCGAAATGGCCGACATCGATCCGCGGGTGCGCCGCACGCGCCAGCAGCTTGGCGAGGCGTTTCGGGCAGCGGTGTGGGCAAAGGGCTTCCAGGCGGTGACGGTGCAGGATATCGCCGCGCGCGCCGGGGTCAATCGCACCACCTT
>JAPKMV010000724.1 GCA_026645635.1 Caldilineaceae bacterium | reverse complement strand
CCACCGCGCCGGCCATCGCCGCCTTCGCCCGCTACAACCTGATCGACACGCTGCAGAACGCCACCGTGGCCAATGTCATTCCGGGTGAGAAGCAGGACATCTACGAATTGAACTATCCCGACGGCAGCCCGGTCACCTGGGCGACAAGCTGGCAAAAGACCGGGCTGCTCGCCTTTGTGGACAAGAACGGCGACGGCAAGATCGAGCTGCGCCCCGGCGCCGCCTTCGCCGGCCGCGACTTCAAGGCGCCCACCGACAGCGCCAACGAAGTCTTCTTCGACAACGACATCATCGTGCTGGCCAACCCGGAGATCGCACAACTGGCGCCCTTCATCATTGCGTTGGTGGCCGCGGGCGGTCTGGCTGCGGCGCTCTCCACTGCCTCCGGCCTGCTGCTGGCCATGTCCAGCGCGGCCTCCCATGACATCTACTATCGCATCATGCGCCCCAACGCCGATGAGCGCCAGCGCATGCTCATGGGGCGCAGCATGATTCTCGTGGCGATTCTGCTGGCCGGCTACTTCGGCATCAACCCGCCGGGCTTTGTCAGCCAGGTGGTGGCGATGGCCTTCGGCCTGGCTGCCGCCAGCAACTTCCCGGTGATCCTGCTCGGCATCTTCTGGAAGCGCGCCAACTCACCCGGCGCTGTCGCAGGGATGTCGGTGGGTCTGATCTTCACGCTGGGCATGATCTTGCTGATGAAGTCGAACGTGATCTTCGGCACGCCGACGCCGATCGTCACCGACTTCTTTGGCATCAGCGCTGAGGGCATCGGCACGGTCGGGATGATCCTGAACTTCGCCGTGGTCTTCATCGTCTCGCGCGTCACGGCGCCGCCGCCGCAGGAGATTCAGGAACTGGTCGAATCGGTGCGCGTCCCGCGCGGCGCAGCGGTTGCCACCGCGACGCATTAGAAAGCGATACACGGAGGGCGCGGAGGAGTCACAGAGCGCACAGAGAGAAAACAGAGGCGAGTTCTTTAGAAGCTGTTTGTAAAGGTCCTTTTGACGCAGAGACGTGGAGGCGGAGAGGCTCGCAGAGGAAAAACAGAGGAGTTCTGCATGCGTGTTCTCTGCGTTTCTCTGCATCTCTGCGCCTTTGCGTCAAAGTGCGGTGACTTTACAAACAGGCTCTTAGGATGCTCTGCTATCTCTCTGTGTCCTCCGTGACCCCTCCGTGCCCTCTGTGACCTCTGATTGCAGGAAGCGCAGCCGTGGAAGCGATCGAGTTCATCCGCCAGACGCCTCCCTTTGACCAACTGCCGCCGGAAAGCCTGCTGCGCGTGCAGCAGGCGCTCGACCGGCTGGAGGTGGCCGAAGGGGCGCGGATCATCGAGCAGGGCGGCGCGCCCAGCACCTACCTCAACATCGTGCGCAGCGGCGTGGTGGAGCTGCGCGCCAACGGCCAGGTGCGCCAGGTGCTGGAGCCGGGCGACCCCTTCGGCTACCCTTCCATGCTCAGCCACGAGCCGCCTGTCCACGACGCGGTGGCGGTGCAGCCGGTGGTGCTCTACCGCCTGCCCGAAACCGTTTTTCGTGAATTGCTGGCTCAGCCCCAGTTCTCCCGCTACTTTCTCAGCGGGCTGAGCGAACGGCTGCGCCGCGCCGCAGCCGGCGGCGACCTGGGCGGGCAGAGTCTGGCGCTGCCGGTGAAGCATCTGGTGCTCAAGCCGCCGCTCTTTGTGGCGCCGACAGCCACAGTGACGACGGTCGCGCAGCTCATGACCGAACACAACGTCAGTTCCGTGTTGGTGGAGGCCGACCCGCCGGGCATCGTCACCGACCGCGACTTGCGCCGCCGCGTGCTGGCCGCCGGGCTGGGGCCAGCCACAGATGTAGGCGCGATCATGACGCAGCCGCTGCGCAGCCTGGACTCCGACACGCCGGTGCAGGCCGCGCTGCTGATGATGCTGGAGGAGAACATCCACCATCTGGCAGTGGTGGAAGAGGGCCAGGTGGTGGGTCTGGTCACCAGCACCGACTTGCTGCGCCATCAGTCGCAAAGCCCGCTCTACCTGCGGCGCGTGCTGGAGAGTCTGGACAATCAATCCGACCTCTCCGCCTACAGCCAGGAAGTGGCGCGCAGCGTAGAGATGCTCCAGCGCAGCGGCGTCGCGGCGGCGCAGATCGGGCGCATCGTCTCCAGCCTCAACGACACGCTGATCCACCGGCTGGTGCGCATGGCCGAAGAGCGGCTTGGCCCGCCGCCCACGCCCTACGCGTGGATCGTCTTTGGCTCCGAGGGCCGGCTGGAGCAGATGCTGCTCACCGATCAGGACAACGCGCTGGTCTACGGTGAGGAGTCGCCGGAAGCCGAGACCTATTTCGCCGCACTGGCGCAGCAGGTGGTGGACAACCTGATCCAGGCCGGCTTCCCGCCCTGTCCCGGCGGCTACATGGCCACCAACTGGTGCAAGTCACTGGCGGATTGGGAAGGGCAGTTCAACGCCTGGGTGTGGACGCCGGAGCCGCAAGCGCTGATGGAGGCGGGCATCTTCTTCGACTTTCGCCCGGTCTACGGTGCGCTTTCACTGGAGCCGCTGGAGCAGATTCTGGTGGAGGCCAACCGCAACGGCATCTTTATGGCGCATCTGGCGCGGGCAGCGCAATCCTTTGCGCCGCCGCTGGGACTCTTCAACCGCATCCGCAGCGCCGAAGGCGCGGTGGACATCAAACTCGGCGGCATTGCGCCCATCGTGGCGATGGCGCGGGCGTTGGGGCTGGCGGCCGGCTCGCGGGAACGCTCCACGCTGGAGCGGCTGGCCGCAGCGGTGAACAGCCACAAACTGAGCCGCGAGGCCGGCGAGGATTTGCGCGAGGCGTTCCAGTTTTTTCT
>JAPKMV010000723.1 GCA_026645635.1 Caldilineaceae bacterium | reverse complement strand
GACGGATGCGCCGAACGCCACCGAGTCCCCGACGCTCGCTGCAATCCCGTCGCCAGTCGCATCCCCACCGCCCCTCCCAACGGAAACGCCAACAGCCACCCCGGCGCGGCTGCTGCCACCAACGCCCACCTGGACGCCGCCCCCAACGGCCACGGCCACCCGTGCGCCCACGCTGCCGCCGCCAGCGACGGCGACACCCGCTCCGGCGCCCACCCTCGCCACCGTGCTGACGGACGCCAATTTGCGCTCCGGGCCGGGGACTACCTTTGCGGTGGTCGGGGCTGCCTTACCAGGTCAGGCAGTGGCGATCCAGGGCGCCAACCCGGAGGGCGACTGGTATCAACTCAGCGGGGGCGAGTGGGTCTATGCGCAACTGGTGAGCGTGTCCGCACCGCCCACGGCGACACCGCAGCAGGCGCTCGCCGCAGCGCCACCTGCCGGGCAGAGCCTGGCCGTCGTCGCCGTGGATGCGCTGAACCTGCGCTCCCAGCCCGACACATCGTCTACCGTGTTGGGACGCCTGCCCCAGGGCACGTGCGTGGAAGTGCTCGGGCGCACGCTGGAGTGGTCGCAGGTGCGCCAGGAAAGCGTGGGCGCCGGCTGGTGCTGGAGCGAATATCTGACGCCCGTCACCGTCTGTCCCACGCCGGCGCCCTACGTGCCACAGGCCCGCTACCAGGAAGTGGCCGCCTACGCCGGTACGCCGCTGCGCCCCAACACTCATGCCGTGGGCAACGCCATGATCTATGAGTGCTTTGGCAGCGGGACGACGCCGCTGCGCGAACTGCCGGCGGGCACACCCATCGAGGTGTTGGGAGCGGGCAGCTTCCAGCCGCCGGGCGAATTGGCCGCAGCCATGGGGCAGCCGCCGTTTCTCAAAATCCGCCTGTGGGAGGGTCAGGTGGCCTGGCTCACGTCCAGCGATGTGGTGATGGACGTGACGGCGCTGCCCCAGGTGTCCAGCCAGTGCGAGGCGTATGACCGGGTGAACTGGAGCCAGGTCATTGCCGAACGCCCCCCAACGCCCACGCCGTTCCAGACGTGGACGCCGCCGCAGAACAGCGGCGGGGGCGGGGGGTGCTGCAAGATTTGCACGACGGGCAAGGCGTGCGGCGATTCGTGCATCTCGCGCAGGTATACGTGCCATAAGGGGCCGGGATGTGCGTGTGATGGGTGAGAGGGATGGGGGGTGTGTTTCGTACTATCCAAATTCGGACGGGTGTGCTATAGTAGCCGCACGTTTTGCGGCCTCCCCTGGTGAGCGCTTGGATTGGCTTGACCGGACCCGCCGCCCTGACGGCAAACCATGCAATCCTGAATACACACGAAATGTGCGGTCGATGCCACAACCATCCCTGCCTCTACCACCATTGACCCTTGATGAACTGGAATCCCATCTCTGGGAAGCCGCCAACATTCTGCGCGGCAGCCCGGTGGACCGCACCGACTGGAAAAGCTATATCCTGCCACTGCTCTTCTTCAAACGCATCTGCGATGTGTGGGATGAGGAATACCAGACCGCGGTGGAGACCTACGGTGAGGACTTCGCCGACGAGCATCGCTTCCAGATTCCGGAAGGGTGCCACTGGCAGCGCGTGCGCGAGACGCCGGCCAACGTGGGCACTGCCTTGCAGAATGCGATGCGCGGGATCGAGGTGGCGAACCAGGGACACCTGTACGGCGTCTTTGGCGATGCGCAGTGGACGAACAAGGAGCGGCTTCCCGACCCGCTGCTCAAGGATCTGATCGACCACTTCTCCGCCCTGAACCTGAGCAACCAGCGTATCACCAGCGATGTGATGGGCGACGCCTACGAGTTTCTGATCAAGAAGTTCGCCGATGCCACCAACAAGAAGGCGGGCGAATTCTATACGCCGCGCAGCGTGGTGCGGCTGATGGTGGCCATCCTCGACCCTCAAGAAGGCGAGAGCATCTATGATCCCACCTGTGGCACAGCCGGCATGCTGCTGGTGGTCATTGTGTACGTCACCCAGATGGGTGGTGATGCGCGCACGCTGTTGGGCAAACTCTACGGCCAGGAAAAGAACGTGACGACGGCTGCCGTGGCACGCATGAATCTGCTTCTCCACGGGATCGACGACTTTGCCATCGTCCAGGGCGACACGCTGCGCCAGCCGGCGTTCTTTGACCCGGCGACGAACGGTCTGGCGACCTTTGACTGCGTGCTGGCCAATCTGCCCTTCTCGCTGGAGCAGTGGGGGCGCGAGTTGTGGGTGAAGGACCCCTGGGGCAGAGCCTTTGCCGGGCTGCCTACGGACAACAGCGGCGACTACGCCTTCATCCAGCACATGATCAAGTCGATGGCGCCGATCTCCGGGCGCATGGCGGTGGTTGTGCCGCAAGGTGCATTGTTCCGCGGCGGCGTCGAGGGGCAGATTCGCCGCAAGCTGCTGGAAATGGACCTGATCGAGGCGGTGATCGGGCTGGCGCCCAACTTGTTCTACGGGACGGGCCTGGCGGCGTGCATCCTGGTGATGCGCCAGCGCAAGACGCCGGAACGCGCCGGTAAGGTGCTGATTGTGGATGCGTCGTCCCTCTATCGCAAGGGCCGGGCGCAGAACTTCCTCGACCCCGAACACGGTGAGACGATCCTGGGCTGGGTGCGGGCATTCGAGGATGTGGAAGACCGGGCACGCGTCGTGACGCGACAGGAGATCGAAGCCGAGGACTGGACGCTCAACATCTCGCGCTACGTGCTGCCGCCGATCGGGGCTGACATCCCGCCGCTGGAGGATGCGGTGCGCGACTTCAAGGCGGCGCTGGAACAAATGCGCAGGGCAGAAGAGGAACTGAGCAAGGTTATGATCGAGGGTA
>JAPKMV010000722.1 GCA_026645635.1 Caldilineaceae bacterium | reverse complement strand
TACTCATAGTGTGCGATACTGTCAACCTGGAAAAATGATAACGTGCGCCACTGACGTTATCGTTGTACGTGACGGCACGGACACGCCATGACGTGTCCCGACGCAACCGCGGCCGCTGAACGATCAGACGGCCCCAACATGGTGTGAAACGAGAGAAACTTGAACACTGAACAACCATCTACCACGACCGAAGCGCTCAACGGCGCCCCCGTCGACCTCCTGGCAACGCCTATCACCGTGGATCAACTGCCGCCGCACATCGCCGAGGCGGCCAGCCGCGCCGGCTGGAAGACGCTGATGCCGGTGCAGGTGCGCGCAATTCCCTTCCTGCTCGACGGGCGCGACGTGATGATCCAGGCGCGCACGGGAAGCGGCAAGACCGGCGCCTTTCTGCTGCCGATGCTGGAACGGCTCGACCCAAGCAAAGCCACCACCCAGGCGCTGATCCTGGTGCCGACGCGCGAACTGGCGCATCAGGTCTGGCACGAAGCGGAAATCCTGGTCGGCGGCTCCGGGCTGCGCACGGTGGCCGTCTACGGCGGCGTCGGCTATGGCCCGCAGATCGACGCGCTCAAGCAGGGCGCGCACATCGTCGTCGGCACGCCGGGCCGCATCCTCGACCACCTGCTCAAGCGCAACCTGACGCTGGACCATTTGGAGATGCTGATCTTCGACGAGGCCGACCGCATGCTTTCGATGGGCTTCTACCCAGACATGCGCGAGATTCAGCGCTATCTGCCCGAGCGCAAGGTAAACGGCTGCATGTTCTCCGCCACCTTCCCGCCCTCGGTGGTGCGCACGGCCCACCGCTTCCTCTCCGACCCGGAGTTCGTCACGCTGAGCAACGATCATGTCCACGTGGCCGAGACGGAGCACGTCGTCTACATCGTGCCGGACATGGGGCGCGAGCGCAGCCTGGTGCGCATCATCGAGGTGGAAAACCCCGAATCGGCCATCATCTTCTGCAACACAAAAGTCAACGTCCATTTTGTGACGGTGGTGCTTCAACGTTTCGGCTACGACGCCGACGAGTTGAGCGCCGACCTGCCCCAGGAGGCGCGCGACCGCGTGCTGGAGCGGGTGCGCCAGGGGACGCTGCGCTTCCTGGTGGCAACCGACGTGGCCGCGCGCGGGCTGGACATCCCCGAACTGTCGCATGTGATCCAGTATGAACCGTCGGAGGATATGGAAGGCTACATCCACCGCGCCGGACGCACGGGACGCGCCGGAGCCGCCGGCATCGCCATCACCATCGTCAGCCGCCACGACAAGGGGGTGCTCGACCGCGCCGTGAAGGAATACAAGGTGCCGATCGTGGAGCGTGCATTGCCCACCGAAGAGGATGTGCAGGCCGTGGTGGCGGAGCGGCTGACTGCGCTGCTGGAAGCGCGGCTGCGCGAGCGCGACCGGCTGCAGGCCGAGCGCAGCCAGCGCTTTACGCCCCTCGCCCATGCCCTGGCCGAAGCGGGTGACGAGCTGCCGATCATCACGATGCTGCTGGACGACTACTATCAGCAGTTGCTGCACGCACCGCGGGTCGTGGAGAATGCGACGCCGGCGTCGGCGCCGCGACCGCCGCGTAAAGCGCCCGCCGCGGTGGAACCGAGCAACCGTCCGCGGCGGCGCCGCCCGCGGCGGAAAGCATAAGAACGATAGACCGCGGATGAGGCGGATGAGGCGGATTTTCGCGGATAAAACCATTTGGAAATCCGCGTAAATCCGTCAAATCCGCCCCATCCGCGGTCTATTTCGATCTGCCAACGTCGCTATCCCTGGTCTGAGGTTTCCGCAATCATGGCACAGTCCCCACCCCAACTGACCGGCAAGTCGTTGTTTTCCCTGCATTATCTGGATACGCGCCTGCCTGCGCAGCCGGAGTGGCACGAGGACGTGCAGCCACTCTTGGCCGCGGTGCACACGCTCTGGCAGAAGGCGCACAGCCTGGGCGATGGCTGGAACGAGGCGCAGACCGAGGACGAGTTCGTCAAGCCGCTGCTTGAACTCCTGGGCTGGCATTTCATCGTCCAGGCCAAATCGACCAAACAAGGGCGCATCAACCGCCCCGACTACGCCCTCTTCGCCGACGACGCGACCAAGCTCGCCGCCTATCCGCTGCAAGGCGACGACGACGCTTTCTACGGGCAGACGCTGGCCATCGCCGAAGCCAAATATTGGGGGCGGGCGCTGAGCAAACAGGACGCCGGCGGTCGCGACGCCTGGAAGAAGGACAACAATCCCAGCTACCAAATGGTGACCTACCTGGTGGGCACGCGCTGTGCGTGGGGCATCCTTACCAACGGCAAGGTCTGGCGGCTCTACAGCCGCGAGGTGAGCAGCACCGCCAGCGAATACTACGAAGTCGACCTCGACGCGATCATGGCTGCCCTCCAACCTGGTGGGATGGAGGGGGATCTCGCCGCCTTCAAACGCTGGCTGCTCTTCTTCCGCCGCGCAGCCTTCACGCCCGACAACCAGGGCACGTCCTTCGTGCAGCGCGTCCATGCCGGGTCGGCCACCTACGCCAAAGAGGTCAGCGACAAGCTCAAGGAACTGGTCTTCCGCGAGGTGATGCCGGAGATCGCCGGCGGCTTCATCGCCTACCGGCGGCGCCAATTGGGCGTGGCAACCGAAAGCGAGGAGAGCCTGCGCCAGGTCTACCAGGCCAGCCTGAGCCTGCTCTACAAGCTGCTTTTCGTGCTCTACGCCGAAGCGCGCAGCCTGCTGCCTATCGCCAACCCGGCCTATTGGGAAGAGAGCCTGACGCGCATGGCGCAGGAGTTTGCCGCGCGCCTCGACCGCGGCCTGACCATCAGCGACGCTCCCCACGCCCCGCGCCA
>JAPKMV010000721.1 GCA_026645635.1 Caldilineaceae bacterium | reverse complement strand
ATCAAATCCGCGCTGACCCGCCCAATCCGCGTCATCCGCGTTCTATTCTGAGCCACATTATGACGCGACCTGCGTAGTTGCAACCAGTTTCTTAGGTTTTCCGGCGGGGCGGGGTATAATGGCCGATGCTTATGCGTCGGTTGCGTGTTGATGGGTATCTGATCCTGCTCCTGGTGTTGTCGCTGCCAGCCCTGGCCCCCCTGCTGGCGCCCGGCTATTTCTACGCCGCCCACGACGGCCGTCACAGTGTCTTCTACCTGCTCCAGTTCGACGCCAGCCTGCGCGACGGCGCACTCTGGCCGCGCTGGGCCATGCACCACATCCAGGGCTACGGCTACCCGACCTTCCTGATCCAGGCGCCGCTGGGTTTCTACCTGGGCGAGATCTTTGTGCTGCTGGGCGCGAGCTTCACCCTGGCGGCGAAGCTCACCTGGGCGACCGGCCTGCTGGCCAGCGCCTGGGGTATGTACGCCCTGGCGCGCCACTGGCTCACCGGCGGAGAGACAGTGGACACCGGCGACCGGCTCGACCTGCGCCGTCTGACTGCCGTGGTCGCCGGCCTGCTCTACGTCTACTTCCCCTATCACCTGGCCGACATGTATGTGCGCGGCGCGCTCAACGACACGCTGCTGTTGGCGTGGCTGCCCTGGCTCTTTCTGGCCTTCGACCGGCTGCTGCTGGGCGGCGCGACGTCGGGGTGGCCGCGGCGGCTGGGCGTCGCTGTCCTCGTGCTGGCCGGGACGCTGCTCACCCACACCTTCGCCCTCCTCTCGCTTGCGCCGCTGTTGGTGACCTTCGTGCTCTTCCGGCTGGCGCAAGCGTGGCGCCGGCAACGCGCCCTGCCCTGGCGCACAACGCTGCTGGCCGCGGCAGGTGGGATCGGCGCGCTCTTGCTGACCAGCATCTTTCTCGTGCCGCTCCTGTGGGAAGGGCGCTACTTGCAGCAGCAGGTTTACGTCACCGACACCTACGATTTCCGCAACCACTTTGTGCAGGTGGGCCAGTTCTTCAGCCCGTTCTGGGGCTTTGGCTTCTCCGATGACCCCGCGGGCGCCAATGACGGCATGAGCTTTCAACTGGGCGCGCTGTTGGCGCTGCTGGCCATCGCCGGCCTGTTCACCGTCGGGCGGGCGACGCGCAACCGCGCCACGCTGGCCTATCTGCTGGCCGCGGGGGGAGGCGTGCTCTTCCTGATGACGCCCCTGGCGCAGCCGCTTTGGGAGACGGTCACGCCCCTGGCGGTGATCCAGTTTCCGTGGCGGCTGCTGGCGCTGGCCGGCTTCCTCTTTAGCGCCGCGGGCGGGCTGGCGCTCTGGAACTTGCTGCCGGAGCCGGCTGAGGATGCGCAACCGGCGGTGGGCGCGCCTTCGGGTGGGCTGGTGACCTTTGCGCTGCTGGCCGTCTTTGCCAGTTGGCCCTATCTCCAGGCGAACCTGGCGCCGGTGGAACCCTGGCGCGAGGATGGCCGCGCCATCTTCCGCTTCGAGCAGGAACACCCGGACATGATCGCGTACACGACCTGGGTGACGGCGCCATTCACGACGACAGCCATGACCGCCGACTACGCCGCCAACGATTACCGCGAGGTGCATGGCGTCACCGAATCGCTCACTCGCTTCGAGGTCGTGGCAGGGGAGGGCGAAGTGCTGCGCCAGGTGAGCCGCGGCTCCAGCGCCGAGGGAATTGTACGCATGGCCACGCCGGGTACGGTGCAGATCAACCTTTTCTATTTCCCCGGCTGGACGGTGGCGGTGGATGGTGTGGCGGCCGCAATCCGCCCGACGCCCACCGGCGCCATCGCGGTGGATCTGCCCGCCGGGGAGCACACCCTTGTCGCCCGTTTTGGCGACACGCCGCCGCGCACGGCCGGGTTGGCGATCACGGCGCTGATGCTGCTGGGGGTGGTGATTTTGATGGCAACCCCGCAGAGTAAGAAAAGGGAATAGCACGCGGACAACGCGGATTGGACGGATGTGCGCGGATTATGAATGGCAACTGGCTCCTCAGAGCCAGTTGACGACGACGAAGGAATGAAGATGATGATGAAACCACGCTTGATGGCTTTGGGGATGAATTGGGGCAGGCGCTGCGGATGGGCAGCCGGCGCGTTGCTGTTTGTCGCAGTGCTGACGCTGGCCGGCTGCGCGCCGGTAAACCCGCTCGCTGGGCGGCCGGCGCAGTTGCCCACCCCCACCGCCACGCCACTGATCGACCTGGCCACAGCGCCGCGACCGAACTTCGGCGCCCAGTTCCCCGAAGATCCGCTGCTGCTGGCGCCGGTCGCCACCCAGCCGCCAACGCCAGCGCCGACCGCCCAGTTTCCTGCGCCCACGCCCACACCGGAGCCGCTGGGCGACATCCTCACGGTGGGCATCGCAACGACGGTGCCGGACGAGTGGGCGGGTCATCTGCTGGCGCTGTTGAACCAGACGGGCAAGGTGGAAAACGCCAACGGTGTCGCCACTTTGCAGGTGCTCGATCAGCCGGAACTGGCGCGCACGATCGTCGATCTGCGCCCTTACGCGGCGGCCTCGCAGCCGCTGGTCACCCGGGTGCTGGCGGCGGTCGCGCCCTTTGCCACCGTCGCCGATGATATTACATTGGAGAATCTGGCGGCGCGCTGGCGTGACCCGGCGACCGCCGGGCCGCTGGCAGTGAGCGAAGAAGCCGCGGCGCTGCTGCCTGCGCTCTTTGGCCCGCGCGCGGAGGGCGTCTCGGTTGTGGCGCGTGACGTGCTGCTGGCGCAGCTTGCGAGCACGCCCGGCGCTGTCGGCATCCTGCGTTTCGACCAGGTTGACCCGCGCTTCAAGGTGCTGAGCGTGGAGGGCGTCAACCCGCTCAA
>JAPKMV010000720.1 GCA_026645635.1 Caldilineaceae bacterium | reverse complement strand
GGGTGACTTTACAAACAGGCGCTTGGGGTCGTATCACCAACCCGATCTGGCGCAGCGTTGCCGTCCCGGCCACTAATCGATTGTTGTAGGGAGTCTCTGCGTGAACAACCACCTATCCGGCCGCAAGTTGCTGTTTGCAGTGCTCACGCTTGCGCTTGGTGCGGTGCTGGCGCTGGCGACCTACCCCACATGGACCCACGCCGCCGCGCCGGACCCGGTGACTGCTGCCTGGCAGCGCGCCCGCGCCGCCGGGAGCTACCAGTTCACCAGCGACATCACCCAGGTGACGCTGCCGCTGGCGACGCCGGCCAACATCGGCCGCGCCAGCCGCAGCGAGCGGCTCTACCTGGAAGGACAGAACGACCTGCGCGCCCGCCAGATGGCCTTCACCCTTTGGTCGGAGGGCGGCAATGCGCTGCAGGCGGAGAGCGGTGTCAGCGTGCGCACCGAAGGCGACAAGACCTACGCCCGCCGCGGTGCCGGCGACTGGGAGCTTATCGACGACTTGACCGGCGCCATCGCGCCGCAGGGCGATTTCATGGGCTACCTGGCCGCGATCCAGGCGGTCGAGCCGCTGGGGAACGAAGCGCGCGGCGGCATCGAGTTCACCCGCTACAGCTTTGCCATCGACAGCCCGCGCTTTGCCCTCTACATGCACGAGCAGACCCTGGCCGCGCTGCGCGCCAGCGGAGAACTGCCGCCGGGCATGCACCTGGAAGTGCCTGCATACTTCAACGAACTGACCGGCTCCGGCGAACTGTGGGTGGGCCGCGACGGTCTGCCCCTGCGCCAGGTGCTCACCCTCCAGTTCCCGCCCCAGGACGATGTCCAGGTCCACGCGCAGGTCGTCGTCAACTTCTCCCGGTTTGGTCAGGCCGCGCCGGCCGCAACCGGTGCGGCAGCGGGCGCCGCGCAGGCCCCTGCCGCTGCGCCGGCGTTGCCGGTGAACGAACAGGCTGTAGCCGTAGCCATGAGCCTGGGTCTCCTGTCCGCTGGCGGCCTGCTGCTTTCCTACCGCCGCACGCGCCCGCTCCAGATCGGCGTGGCCGCGCTGGTGATTTTCGCCCAGGTGGGCGGCCCCGTGCTGACGACACACACGAGCGTGCGCTTCTTCGCCGCACAGACCGCCAAAGCCGCGGCGAAGGAAGAACGCCAGGCTGCGGCCAACGACGAACGGGAACTGCGCGAGATATTGGGCAAGGTTGACTTCAATCCGCATCTCAATCCATTGGAGACTGGAGATTGGAGATTGGAGACTGCCGACAATCCAATCTCCCATCTCCAATCTCCAATCTCCAGTCTCTCCTCCGCCCCCGCGCAGCAGTCCACCGACACCGGCCTCGACACCGACGGCGACACGCTCACCGACTTCACCGAAGAACGCATCGGCACCAGCCCCGGCGCCGCCGACACCGATAGCGACGGCATTCGCGACGACATCGAGGTGCATGGCTTCGCCTTTGGCGGGCAGACCTGGTACACCAACCCCGACGCCACCGACAGCAACAACGACGGCCTGGGTGACATCATCGAGTGGGGCGTCGATGGTGCCGGCGCGCTGCGCGCCACGCCGCTCGACACCGACGGCGACGGTCTGCCCGACCTTTTTGACACCGACAACGACGGCGACGGCGTGCCCGACAACAAAGACCTGGCGCCCTTCAGTCAGGGCGCGGCCATCTACGGCGACGCTGCGCCCCTGCAGGTGAAGGTGAACAATCTCACCGCCGGCAAGCCCACCTTCGTCGAGTTCCAACTGCGCCCGCAGGATGAGAAGCAGCTCTGGTTTGCCTACAACGTGCTGGACTGGCCCCAGGACGACGGCGGCCAGGTGCGCGACGTCGACGGCAAGAGCTACGCCGACCTTGCCGCGGCCGCCGGGCGCACCGCCGCGCCGAATGAAGCCAACGGCGACATGAAGGTGCTGCCGATGCTCGAAATTCGCATCCCGGCCGACAGCGCCAATCTGCCCGCCCAGGATGCGCTGACGCCCTTCAACATCACCGTGAACAACTTCACCGCCGACGGGCAGACCCTGGTGGCCTACATCCCGCTCAACGTCGTCAGCGACGACAAGACCGGCCAGCGCGTGGCCTTCGCCGGGCAGATGCACTACCTACCCACCGGCAGTTGGCTCAACCCGCACCAGGTGCGGCTGGCCTGGGTGGTGCAGGCATTGGTCGATCTGCCCTGCGACAAGGCCGTGGACACCTCGCCCGATTGCCAGGAAGATGGCTACCGCAACAACGTGCCGCAGATGCTCCAGACCTACTACGGCGACTGGACGCTGACCGGGCTAAACGTGCGCGAGGAACACGGCACCGACATGGCCATCGTCTACGAAGACCCCGCCGTCGACAGCGACCTCAAGGACGACGCCGCGCTCTGGGCGCTGGCCCATGTCTTCGACCAGCACTTTGTCATCGGCCGCGACGCCAACAGCGACAGCCAGCGCGATCTGCAGGTGGCAAACCTGGCCGCCCGCTTCGACCGCGACAACAGCCCCACCGCGGCCCAGCGCATGGACGTGCCCGACACGCTCCAGGTCGTCACGCGCAGCTATGCCACGCTCGACGCCGCGCTGGCCTCGACGACGATGACCGAAACGGCGGCGATCCTGAACACCTTCTTTGCGCCGGCGGTCACCAACGACCGCGCCATCAAGCCGCTGCTCTTTTTTGCTCAGGAGAACCGCGGGCGCTATCTGACCCTGGACCTGAGCAGCGCCGGCCAGAATTACGTCGCCTTCAACGGCGCGGCGCTGACCCTCGACCTGGCGCCCGGCGCCGCGCCCACGCTCACCGTGGACGTGAACGCCGGCATGAAGTGGATGGGCTACTGTGC
>JAPKMV010000071.1 GCA_026645635.1 Caldilineaceae bacterium | reverse complement strand
TCACAGGGGTGCGCGAATTTGTCGACAACGGCGCGCTGCTCGGTCAACTCTGGATGGAGGGACAACTCGGCGTCGGCGATCCATTGGTCAACGCCGGCGCGCCTACGCGCAAGCGCGGAGGCTGACGGTCATGGAGGTACAACACATTGAATTCTTGGTGGAGGAGAGTTCGACCGAAGCATTCCTGCGAGCTTTGCTTCCTCGCATCTTGCCGGCATCGTGTACGTTCGACGTGCATCCATTTCAAGGCAAAGACGATCTGCTCAAGAAGCTCCTCGGACGCCTGCGTGGGTACGCAACATGGCTGCCCGATACCTGGCGAATTGTCGTTCTGGTCGACCGTGATGATGACGACTGCGTGCAATTGAAGCGCACGCTCGATGACATGATCGATGGTGCAGGGCTGCGCAGACGCGGCCAGGTGGCGGCAGATTTGTGGCAGGTGGTCGGTCGACTGGCCATCGAAGAGTTGGAAGCCTGGTATTTTGCTGACTGGGCGGCTGTGTGCGCTGCCTATCCAAGAGTTGCGACCAACATCCCTGCACAATCCGCATATAGAGACCCTGATGCGATCCGCGGCGGCACTTGGGAGGCATTTGAGCGTGTCCTGAAACGCCACGGCTATTTTACGACCGGCTTGCGTAAGATCGAAGCAGCACGTGCGATTGGCGCAACCATCGATCCAACAGCCAGCCGATCAAGCAGTTTCAGGAAATTTGTCACCACGATCCAGCAACTGATCGCATGAACTACAAATTCACCGAATCCGACGTCGAAGAAGCCGCGCTGATCTGGCTGGAAGCCATCGGCTACACCGTCCTCCACGGCCCCGAGCTTGCGCCGGAGCAGCCGGGCGCCGAGCGCGCCAGCTACAAGACCGTACTGCTGCTCGACCGGCTGCGCGGCGCGCTGGTGCGGCTCAACCCCGACCTGCCGGCTGCGGCCATCGACGAGGCGGTGCGGCGGCTGGGCCGCTTCGACAGTCCCAATCTCTACACCAATAACCACGCGCTGCACAAACTGCTCATCGACGGCGTGCCGGTCAGCTACCAGGAGAGCGGGCGCACCATCTACAAGAACGCCCGCGTGCTCGACTTTGACCCGGCGAACTGCCGCCGCAGCAACGACTGGCTGGCCGTCAATCAATTCACGGTGACGCGGCTGGGCGCGCAGGCCAACCCCGACGCGCAGCTTGAAGGGACGCGGCGGCCCGATATCGTGCTCTTCGTCAACGGCCTGCCGCTGGCCGTGCTGGAACTGAAGAACCCGGCCGACGAGAAGGCCGACGTCCACAGCGCCTACAAGCAGCTCCAGACCTACAAGGCGGAGATCCCCGATCTCATGGCCTACAACGCCGCGCTGGTCGTAGCGGACGGCGTCGACGCGCGGCTGGGCAGCCTGACTGCCGGCTTCGAGTGGTTCAAGCGCTGGCGCAGCGTCGACGGCGAGGGGCTGGAGCAGGGGCGCTCGCTCCTGGAGACGCTGATCCGCGGCGCCCTGGACCCGGTGCGCCTGCTCGACCTCCTCCGCCACTTCACCTTCTTCGAGGTGACCGGCGCCCAGATCGTCAAGAAGATCGCCCAGTATCACCAATTCTTTGCCGCCAACAAGGCGGTGCAGGAGACGCTGCGCGCCGTGGGCCAGGCCCCCGGCGACGACGTGGGCGCACGTGGCGACCGCAAAGCCGGCGTGGTCTGGCACACGCAGGGCAGCGGCAAGAGCCTGACCATGCTCTTCTACGCCGGCAAGATCATCCTGCAGCCGCAGATGGAGAACCCGACCCTCATCGTGCTGACCGACCGCAACGATCTCGACGACCAGTTGCTGGAGAACACCTTTGCGCCCGGCCACGAACTGCTGCGCCAGAAGCCGGTGCAGGCCAGGGACCGCGCCGACCTGCGTTCGCTGCTCGGCGCCACGGCCGCGGGCGGCGTCATCTTCACGACGATCCAGAAGTTCCTGCCCGACCCCGGCGATAACAGCAACCCGACCCTATCGACGCGGCGCAACATCATCTTTGCTGTGGACGAAGCGCACCGCTCACAGTACGGCTTCGAGGCGCGTTACATCACCACCAACGAACAGGTGCGCGAGGTCTACGGTCTCGCCAAGTACCTGCGCGATGCGCTGCCCAACGCCACCTTTATCGGCTTCACCGGGACACCCGTCTCCCAGACCGACCACGACACGCGCAGCGTCTTCGGCGAGTACATCGACGTCTACGATATCCAGCGCGCGGTCGACGATGCGGCGACCGTGCCCATCTACATCGAGGCGCGCTACGCCAAGATGAAATTGGACGAACGCATGGCACCGCGCATCGATCCCGAATTCGACGAAGTGACCGAGGGCGAGGAGGAAACGAGCAAGGCGTATCTGCAGAGCAAGTGGGCGCAGATCGCCGCGGTGGTGGGCGACCCCGACCGCATCAAGCTCGTCGCCGCCGACATTGTGCAGCACTTCGAGCTGCGCAACCAGGCGTTGCCAGGCAAGGTCATGATCGTCGGCATGAGCCGCGCCATCTGCGTGGCCCTACACGACGCGCTCATCGCGCTGCGCCCCGGCTGGTACGACGCCGACGACGACAAGGGCGTGCTCAAAGTGGTGATGACCGGCTCGGCCGCCGACGGTGCAGCCTGGCAAGAACACATCCGCACCAAGCCGCGGCGCAAGCACTTGGCCGACCGCTTCCGCGACCCCACAAGCGACTTCCAGATCGTCATCGTGCGCGACATGTGGCTCACCGGCTTCGATGCGCCGTCGCTGCACACCATGTACGTGGACAAGCCCATGCGCGGCCACAACCTGATGCAGGCCATTGCGCGCGTCAACCGCGTCTATCCGGGCAAGGACGGCGGTCTGATCGTCGCCTATCTGCCCATCCAGACGCAGTTGCAGCAGGCGTTGCAGGATTACACCGCGGGCGACCAGGAACTCTCCGGCCGTTTGCAGGATGCCGCCGCCGAAGTCATGCAGGAGAAGTACGAGATCGTGCGGGACATGTTCCACGGCTTCGACTACACGGCCTTTTTTAGCGCGCTGCCCACCGAGCGACTCACCGTGCTATCGCAGGCGGTGGACTTCATCCTTGGGGGCCGCGACCAACTCAAGGCGCGCTACATCGATGCGGTGGCGGCGCTGGCGCGTGCCTTCGCCTTGGCCATGCCGCATGATGCCGCGCTGGCCATCCGCAGGAATGTGGCCTTCTTCGCAGCGGTGCGCGGCCCACTCGTCAAGACCGACACGGCCGGTGTCACTGGGACCGGGCGCACCACGCAGGAACTCGACGCCGCAGTGCAGCGGCTGGTCGACCGCGCCGTAGCGCCCGACGGCATTGTCGATCTCTTTGCCGTGGCCGGGCTGGAGCGCCCGCGCATCTCGATTGTCTCTGACGAGTTTCTGGTCGAGGTCAAGGCGCTGCCGCGCAAGAATGTCGCGGTGGAACTGCTGCGCCGGCTGATCGAGGATGAAATCAAGGCGCAGCGGCGCACGAACCTGGTGCAGGCGCGTTCCTTCGCCGACATGCTGGCCGGCGCTGTGGATCGCTACAACCGCCAGGCAGTCTCCGCAGTCCAGATGATCAACGAGTTGATCGCACTGGCCAAGGAGATGCAGGCGGCGCATCAGCGCGGCGACGACCTGGGCCTGAACGCCGACGAACTCGCCTTCTACGACGCGCTGGCGGCCAACCAAAGCGCAGTCGAGGTGATGGGCGACGAGCAGCTTGCCTTCCTGGCGCGCGAACTGCTCCAGACCGTGCGGCGCAACGCCACCATCGACTGGTCGGTGCAGGAGAATGCGCGAGCGCGCATGCGCATCGCGGTCAAGCGGTTGCTGCGCCAGTTCGGCTATCCGCCTGACCTGCAAGAAGGCGCAACCAAGATCGTCGTAGAGCAGGCTGAGTTACTCGCCGCGGAATGGGTGGACTGAGCATCCGCCCGATCCGCCTCATCCGCGGTCTATCCCCCTCCCCATTTCGCGCGATCCCCGTCCACAGCGCTAAAATAAAGCTATCCCCTGACCATGCGCCGGCAACAACGCCGCGCATCAACGAACATGAGGTAGGTTGAGTATGCAACACCGTGATCGCACGTTCCGATTCTCCGTTCTCCTCCGCCTGTTGCTGGCTGCTGTGTTGGCGACCATGCCACTGCTGGCGCTGCCACCCGCCCCTGCGACCGCCCAGGGCGCCATCAACCTGCCCCACGGCTTCATTTCCGAGATCGTGGCCGAGGGCATGAACCTGCCTACCAGCTTCGCCCTGGCGCCCGACGGCCGCATCTTCGTGGCGGAGAAGGCCGGCCGCGTGCGCGTGATCAAGGACGGCCAACTGCTGGAAACACCCTTCATCGACCTGAGCGGCGAGGTCAACGACGCCGCGGACCGCGGGCTGATGGGCATCGCCGTCCATCCCAAGTGGCCGGCCTCGCCCTACATCTACGTCGCCTATGTCTACGACCCGCCCGAAGCCAGCGGCAAGAATCCGTCCGGCGCGCGCGTCTCACGCGTGCTGCGCCTCACCGCCAGCGCGGAAAACCTGGACGTGGAGCAGCCCGGGAGCGGCGTCGTGCTCCTGGGCGCGAACAGCACCTTCGCGCACATCGGCAACCCGGATCAGGGCGACGCCGAGCCGTTCAGTTGCATCGATGAAGGTGGCGCGCCCGTGCGCGACTGCATCCCCACCGAAGGCACGGCCCACACCATCGACATGCTCCAGTTTGGCCCCGAAGGCGCGCTCTACGTCTCCACCGGCGACGGCATCGTCAACAGCAAGGGCAACAGCCGTGCGCTGGACATCAACAGCCTGGCGGGCAAGATTCTACGCATCGACGCCATGAGCGGCGAAGGGCTGAGCGCCAACCCCTTCTTCGACGGCGACCCAGGCAGCAACCGGTCGAAGGTCTTTGCCCTGGGGCTGCGCAACCCCTTCCGCTTCACCATCGACCCGCGCAACGGCCGTCTCATCGTCGGCGACGTGGGCAACGAGAAGTGGGAGGAGATCAACATCGGCGGGCCGGGCGCCAATTTCGGCTGGCCCTGCTACGAGGGGCCTTATGAGGCCGCCACCTACGCCAACTGCGACGCGCTGCGCGCCGACCCTGGCCAGGTGACGCAGGCGGTCTACTCCTACGCGCACACCACCCAGCCGCAGCGCGGCGCGGCCATTGGCGGCGATCTCTACCTGCGCACCGCCTTCCCCGCGCTCTACCGCGGCGCCTATTTCTACCACGACTTCAACGGCGGGGTGATCAACTTCCTCACCTTCCGCAGCAACGGCAGCGCGGTCAACAACGAATTCGCCAGCAACGCGCCCGGCATCGTGCAGATGACCACGGCGCGCGATGGCTCCATGTACCTGCTGTCGATCATCCTCGGCGGGCTGTACCGCATCCGCTATGTGCCCGGCGGCAACCGGCCGCCCACCGCCATGGCCGACGCCGATCCACTCGGCGGCGCCGCGCCCCTGGAAGTCACCTTCTCCAGCCGGCGCAGCACCGACCCGGAGCGCAGCATCGTGGCCTACGCCTGGGATTTCGGCGATGGCGAAACCAGCGACGCGGCCAACCCGACCCACACCTTCACCGAGAACGGCGTCTACACCGTGAAGCTCACCATCACCGACTCGGCCGGCGCAACCAGCAGCAGCAGCGTCGCCGTGGCCGTGGGCAGCGCGCCGCCCGTGGCCGAGATCCTGGAGCCGGGCGACGGTGCGCGCCTGCGCCTGGGCGAGCCAATCGTGTATCGCGGTCGCGCCGCCGACCCTGACGACGGCGACCTCGGCGGCGACAGCCTGCAGTGGACCGCCCTGCTCCACCACAACGAGCATATCCACTACGACGCGTTCAAGGCCACAGGCCACGAGGGCAGCTTCCCCTTCGAGGATCACGGCGACAACACCTGGCTGGAACTCTGCCTCACCGCCACCGACAGCCAGGGGCTGCAAGACGAGGCGTGCGTCGAGATCAAGCCGCAGGAAGTGACCTACACCATCGCCAGCGTGCCCAGCGGCCTGCCGATCACCTATGCGGGCAGCCGCTACACGACGCCTTTCAAGGTGAAGACCTACATCAACGCCAAACGCATCCTGGAGGCGCCGGCCACCGCCCGGGGCGGTCTGCGCTTCGACAACTGGTCGGACGGCGAGGCGGTCTACGACGACGCGGTGCAGGAAATCGTCATTGCCGACGGAGATCGGGTGCTCACCGCCACCTATGTGGATGCAGCCGGGGCGGCGCCTCCCCCCGCCGGCGAAGCTGCCCTGGCCGATGCCGCGGTCGTGACACCTACCGAGGACGCTACGCCCGCTGAGGACGCTACGCCCACCGCGACGCCAGCGCGGGTTGCCGCCACGGTGGAGGCGCTCACCGGCAGCGGAGCCTACCGCAGCGACGCCGCCGAGACCCTCCCCCTCGACCGGCTGGCGCTGCCGCGCACCGGCGAAAGCAACTACGGCGCCCGCATCCGCGGCTATCTGTTGCCCCCCGTCACCGGCGAATACCGCTTCTGGATCGCCGCGGACGACCGCGGGGTGCTGCGCCTGAGCCGCGATGCCAGCCCGGAAAACGCCGTCGTCGTTGCCTACACGCCGGACTGGACCGGCCCAGAGGAGTTCGAGAAATTTCCGGAACAGGTCACCGGGCCGATTACGCTTCAGGCAGGCAGCCGCTACTACTTCGAGGTGCTCTACAAGCAGGGCGACGGCAAGGACAACCTCGCCGTCGCCTGGGAAACGCCTGCTGCGGCGCGCAGTGTGATCCCCGCGCAGTTTGTAGAACCGCTGGAATAATGCCGGGAGATGGGTGAACAGGGTTCATCCATCTCCCACCACCTTACTGAATCGAGGGCAGGAAGACCGGCGGCACCGCCTGGAAGGTGACCACGGCCTGGCTGGAGAACGGCTCGCTGTCCTTGGCCGTGTCCGTGACAATCAGGATGATGCGCTGCGTACCGATGGCGCCTTCCTTGACATCTACACCCTTGACCAGATCCACCGTGTAGTTGAGGAAACGCCCAGTTCCAACCTTGCTGTTCTCGCTCACCTCGTTGAGATACCAGTCATAGGTGACCTCACCCGAACCAAGCACGAAGTTGAGCGGGGCGCCGTCGTTGGGCGACGGGTCAAGCCCCAGCTCCACCAGCGTCTTCGACGCGTCCAACGCCTCCAGCGGGATGACTGCGCCCGGCGCCAGCGGCTCGTCCAGGCTCGCAGTGGTGGAGATGCGCGCCAGTGGCGCCATGTAGCTTGCCTCCACCGGGATGTAGGTGGTGCTGGAGACGACATAGGTGCTCTGGTCTGGGTTGCGCATGGTGTTGCGCACTTCCAGCGCGTAGACCGGGATCAGCTCGGCCTGGTTGAAGCCGATGGCGCCTTCCCAGTAGGCCGGCGTGCTGCTGACGATCTCACGGCTCACCACTTCATCCGGCGCCAGCGGGATCTGGTCAAGGGCCACGATTGCTTCCAAATTGGCGAAGAGCTTCTCGATCACCTCCATGGACAGCATCTGCACCATCTGCAACTGGCGCGCCGCGGCGGCTTCCGCCGGCGTCTGGATGGCGCGGTAGCCGCCCATGCCGCCGATCACCGCCTCGTCCACGAATTCGGCAAACGAAGCACGCGTGGGCGCCTGGGTGGAAACATAGATCTTGAACTTGGAGCCTGGCCCCATCACGGAGAATTCCACTGGCGCATCGGCGGCGCGACCATCGATCGTCGGCGTGTAGCTGATAATACGCGAGTAGATCACCTGATAGTTCATCGGCTCATCGTGTACGACCGCGCCGCTGCGTTCGCTATTGGCGCCGCGCGCGTCCGGCGCGAACGAGAGGACATCCTCAGCCACTTCGTAGAACTGGGCATCCGCGCGCGCCAGGCCATTCTGCTGCAGGAAGGCATCGGCGACCCGCCTGGCAACTTCCTCGTCGATGGCTTGCATGGCAACGCCGGCATCAGCCTGGCGGCTCAAGGCGCTGTCCGTAGTCCACAGATTTGCCATGTCCGCATGGAGAAAGAGGCCGTAGTCGTTGTCCATCTCCAATTGGCCATCCTGGCTGTAGAAGACGTCGGTCTCGGCGACGATCTGGCGCAATGAGACGTTCTGGGTAGGCGTGGTCGGCGCGGAGACGTCCACGCCGAAGGCTGCGCCCAGGTTGTTGACCTGGCTCACAGCCTCGTCCAGGCCCAGCGGCTGCACCCTCAACACCGGCATTTCCCCGTTGATGGCGGCCACGTCGACGTGGCGAGCTGGCTCGCTGCCCACGGTATGCGTCCACCAGTAGAAATCCGAGTCAACCACCGTGGCTATGGCGTGGTGCGCCGCTGTGTCATTGAAGTGCGCCTGTTCTTCGGCCAGCACCCGGGCCACCCGGTTCTGCGACTGGAGTTTGTCGGCGGCCTTGAACCAGGCCTGGGTGAGGCTGTAGCCATCTCGAATGTAACGGCCAAATTCCTCGCCGTGCGGCACGTCGTTCATGACCGTCTTGAAACCCAGGAGCAGCCGCACGCCGTTCATGGCGTTTGCCCAACCCTGCAAGTTGCTGTATGGATCGTCCAGCACATTGCAGGCGGCCAGCCCCAGCCAGTCGGCATCGGCCGTGCCCCAGGAAGTGAGTCCATCGTTCTTGGTCACCGTCGCCGGCGCGGGCGAACCGACGCCAAAGATGATGCCGTTCGCAGAGCCGTGTCCGGCAAAATAGGCTAGATCGATGGTGTCGATATAGCTGTTCTCCGAGCCGCCGTTGGCGCTGCGCCGCCAGTCCGTCGACCAGGCATTGGTGTTGCCATAGACAAACCGGGACGTCCAGGAAGGTGACGGCCAGTTGACCCAGCAGACGCCCAGGATGCGCAACTTGCAGGTCGAAGTCAGATAATCGCGCAGCGTAATCCTCGACCCACCAGACGCCGAATTCGCGCGTGCCGTCGTTGACCTGGCCTTCGCCGGCATCGGGCGCATCCGTTGGGCTGTCCTGCGCCCGCGCCAGGCCCGGCGCGAAGAGCAGCGCCAACGCCAGGGTCAGCACCGCCATGAGCGCCCCGGCAATCCTGCGTGTACATTTTACGTGGTTGGTTGACATGGTCTCTCCTTTGTGTGGGTGTCTCTCGACAAAGTGTCCGACTGCGGCGCGGTTGTTATTTGGTCAGTCTCACCTCCTGACGTTTGGCAAAAAGGTCCGAAAATCGAGTGCACGCCCCTGGATCAGGGGCAGAGGTGGCAACAAGCCGTGATAACGTCCCTTGTCGTCGTTGACCGCAATGTTCCCCGCGCCGTCCACCACCTGGACGAAGTAGCGGGTGCTGGTCGTGGCGGTGATCTCTCCCGTCCACTTGACCGCAGCCGCGTCGAAAGTCAGATCCTGGCTCGACCAGACGCCGGCGCCGTCGGTGGCGGCGACTACCACGCGCACGACGCCAGCCGGGTCGCTCGCCTCCACCTTGAACCGCCCCTTGCCGCGCGCCTCGTCGAGGGTGGCGTCCACATGATGGATGGCGGCTGCGCTGCGGTCCGGGCTGTCCGAGTAGTAGGCGCCGAAGCTCATGCCCGCGTAGACGCGCTGCACGCCGGCAGTAGGGTCATACTGCCCCAGCGCCAGGACGACCGTGTCGCGCAGGGCCGGGTCGAACGCGCTGCTCTGCACGCCAAAGGGCGCGGGCGGATACCACCCCGGCGCAGTGAATTCCGGCGGCGTCGTGTCGGTGATGTATTCATTGTAGGCCAGGGCCAGCGGCGCGGCGGCGGGTGTGTCGGTGTAGACGCCGGCCAGGAAGAGCACGCCGCGCAATTGCCCGGCGTTGGCTGCCGTCAGGTCGCGATAGTAGCCGGGCAGGATCGGTGCGCCAGCCGCAAAGTCGACATTGCCGTCCAACGCCACCTTGTAGTTAGGGTCCGCGGCGTCCGCGCCAAAGGCGCCGAACGAACCGGGCAACCCATAGGCGAACGCGCCCACGTTCAAGTCATCGCCGAACGCGCCGGGCGGCGTCACGGTGTCTTCCACGCTGGGGAATGGTTCCTCGTCGCTCAGCGCGCCGCCGCTGGTGATGGCGTACATCGGCAGGCCGTAGAGCGTCGTCTGCATCAGGATCTTAGCGTCGTAGCCATCGATCAGCCGGGCGCGGGAGACGTAGAGTTGCTTCGCGGTGGCCAGCGCCGGCCCGATCTGCGTTTGGGTGTCGGTGAGCAACTGGCGCGTGAAGTTGCGCATGAGCGACTCGGAGTAGACGATGCCGCCGCCGCCCCAGCCGAAGCCAGTGTTCCCCACATAGACCGCGCCGCGGCGCACAAAGGCCTGCGCCAGGTCGAGCGCGGCCGGATCGTTCAGCCCGCCGTGGCAGCCCATGTTGTAGACCAGGGCGCGGGTGAAGTCGTTGCTGGCCGTCAGCACCTCACTCGCCTGGATGTCGCTGCCGAGGGGCACGCCAATGGCCAGGTGTGTGGCGTGG
>JAPKMV010000719.1 GCA_026645635.1 Caldilineaceae bacterium | reverse complement strand
GAACGAGTCGATCCTCTTTCTGGGGATGCTGGTCGTCGGCGGGCTGGGGCACAGCCTGGGGCCGTTTCTCGGCGTCACCACGCTGATCCTGCTGGAGGATCTGGCCAACTTCACCGGCAGCTTCATGGCCGGCCTCTTTCCCGAATACGCGACCAACCTGCTCACGTCGTTCCGACCCATCTTTTTCGGGCTGGTGTTGATTCTTTTCTTGATCTTCGAACCGCGCGGGCTGGCGCATCGCTGGGAGCTGCTCAAAGCCTCCTGGCGGCTGCGCCCCTTTGCGCGCTGAAGATAGATTTCCGGCAGTGAACATGTTCAACCAACCAAAGGAGGCTCCCATGTACGCAAAATTCCGCATCCTGGCGCTGCTCTTGCTGACGGTGGCGCTGGTGGCCGGCTGTGCGACGCCAGCAGTCCCGGCCGCGCCCGCGGCGGATGCGCCAGCCGCCACCGAGGCCGCGCCGGCCGAAGCTGACGCACCGGCTGACGCAGCTTCAGGCGTGGCCCTATCCGATCCGCCCCCGGCCGCCAACGTGGTCGCACCCTGCGCCACCACCCATGAGGGCGAGACGATTGTCGTCTACCAGCAGGCAGGTCTCACCGGCCCACTCTCCACGATCCTGGGCAACGGTTTCATCAACGGCTCCAAGGATGCCGTCAATGAGATCAATGCCGCGGGCGGCGTCTGTGGCGCGCAACTGGAGCTGCGCCTGGTGGACACGCAGTACGCGCCCGAGCAGGAGCTTGCCACCTACGAGACCTTCCGCGCCGAGGACCCGCGCCCGCTCTTTGTGCTCACCTACGGCAGCGGCGCCACCATCGTCCTGCGCGACCGTGTCAACGAGGACAAGATTCCGAACCTGGCGGCCGGTCTGAACGCCGAGGCCTTCTACATCCCGCGCGACGGCTACTCGGTGGGCGTGGCGCCGATCTATTCGGACCAGTTCGCCGGCTTCTTGCAGTGGGCCAAGGAGAACTGGGCCACGATCAAGCCGGAAGGCGCGGGCGACGACATCGTCGTGGGCGTGGTCGGCTGGGCGAATGCCTTTGGCGCCGGCGCCACCACCGCCGAGGCGCTGGCCTACGCCGAGTCCCTGGGCATCACCGTGCTGCCCCTGGAGCAGCAGGAGATTTCGCCTTCCGCCGATGTCTCCGGGCAGTTGCAGAACCTGCTCGTCAACGGCGCCAATCTGATCTGGATTCAGTCGCTCTCCTTTGGCCCGGCGCAGGTAATCGGCACGCTGCGCGCGCTGGGTTCGTGGGATAGCGTTGTCGTGGGCGGCGTCAACTGGGCGATGAACCAGGACGTGCTCAATATCCTGGGCGAGAATGCGGCGCTGGCCGACGGCATGTACGGCGTCGTGCCCTCCTACTGGTGGACCGACAGCGACGTGCCCGGTGTGCAGCAGGCCGAGGCAGCATTCACGGCGGGCGGCTATCCGGCCACCGACAAGGCCGTCGGCTACCTGCTCAGCTATGGCTCGCTCTTTGCCGTGCGCGACATCCTGCAGCACGCGATCAACACCGTAGGCTTTGAGAATCTGAGCGGCGAGAACTTCATGGCCGCCATGCAGGACCTGGGGCTGATCTCCGCCGGCGGTCTCTATGCCCTTGACCTGCGCGGCGAGAACCGTGCGCCGAACATCGCCACCATCCGCCAGGTGCAGGTGACGGACGGCGCGCCGACCTTCGTCACCGTCCAGGACTTCTTCGAACTGCCGGACACGCGCCCGCCGGCGCCGTGAGAGGGGGGTGGAGATTGGAGATTGGAGACTAGAGATTGGGGGATTATGAGATTAAGCGATTAGGGGATTAGGGGATTGAGGGATTGGCTGCAATCCCTCAATCTCATAATCTCTCAATCTCTCAATCTCTCAATCTCCAATCTCCAGTTTCCAATCTCCAATCTCCAATCTCCAGTTTCCAGTTTCCAATCTCCAATCTCCTGGAATCAACACCATGCTCAAGGTCAACAACATCGAAGTCGTATACAGCGACGTGATCCTGGTGCTGCGGGGTGTTTCGCTGCGGGTAGAGGCCGGGCAGATCGTGGCGCTGCTGGGCGCCAATGGCGCGGGCAAGTCGACGACGCTGCGCGCGGTATCGGGGATGCTCCACGCGCTGGAGGGCAAGGTGACCCGTGGCGCCGTGGAGCTGGACGGTGCGCGCATCGACCGCTTCCAGGCCGACGAGATCGTGCGCCTGGGGATCGCCCAGGTCTTCGAGGGGCGGCGGCTCTTCGGCCATCTGACCACCGAGGAGAACCTGCTCTCCGGGATGCTCTTCCGCCCCGAGTCGATGCGCGCGGCCTCGGTGCAGCGCGACTTGGAGCAGGTCTACCACTTCTTCCCCCGCCTCAAGGACCTGCGCAAGCGGGTGAGCGGCTACCTCTCGGGCGGCGAACAGCAGATGGTCGCCATCGGCCGCGCGCTCATGGCGCGCCCGCGGCTGATGCTCCTCGACGAGCCGTCGCTGGGGCTGGCGCCGCTGCTGGTGCAGGAGATCTTCACCATCATCCGCCAGATCAACCAGGAGTCGGGCGTGGCCATGCTGCTGGTGGAGCAAAACGCCACCGTCGCGCTGAGCATCGCCCACGAAGCCTATGTGATGGAAACGGGGCGCATCGTGCTCAACGGCCCGGCCAGCCAGTTGATGGAGAACGCCGACATCAAGGAATTTTACCTGGGGTTGACCCAGGTGGGGGAGCGCAAGAGTTACCGCGAGGTGAAGCATTACAAGCGACGCAAACGTTGGCTTGGCTGAGGCAGGCAACACTGGTATGATGGCATGACTCCACTGAAAAAAGGTAGGCAAAACTCGCGTCTTTTGTGGAAATGAGTACACT
>JAPKMV010000718.1 GCA_026645635.1 Caldilineaceae bacterium | reverse complement strand
CAGATGTCCTTCGACATTCAAGGGCGCGTCCCCAGCTTCGACGCGGCGGCCCCGGCCACGATTCCCTACGACGAATCGCCCATCCTCACTGTGGTGGGCGGCGACCTGGAAATCGAGACCAGCGCCGGCGTCTTCACCGGCGCATCCGGCGGCGTCATCTCTCTGGGCGCAAGCATCGAATGGGGCAACATGCTCACCGGCCCCGACCGCTACCGCATTGGCAGCCCTTACGTCATCGACTGGACGCTCCTCGACCGTGTGGCGACCGTCACGTTGCAGATGGAACTGAACGACGACGCCCTCTACAAGAAGGTCTACTACGCCGGTGGCACGGTCTGGGATCCGACGCCGTGGATTGGTGGTTTCTGGGTCAAGGCGGTCAGCGCCGAGAAACCGCTCCTCACCGCTGGCGCGGTCGCCACCCCCTACAGCATCCTGGCCCGCGCCAACACCCTGAACTTCCAGGCCATGCTGGTCGCCAACGAGCCGCAGCGTGTGGTGGAGGCTACCCTCGTCGCCCAGCTTCTGAAATCCGAAGACAGCAACGAGCCGCTACAGTTTGAGATCGTCACGGATCGCGATACGGCGTTTGCGTAGCGAGTTGCGAGTTGCGAGTTGCGAGTTGCGAATTAAGCGAATTGCGAGGGGCGAGTTGCGAATTAAGCGAATTGCGAGTTGCGAATTCGGGGAGAACCAGTCTCTCACCTCTGCTAATTCGCCATTCGCAATTCGATCCATTCACCCCTTCACCCCTTCATCTTGTCACCTTGTCATCTTGTCATCCCTTCATCCCTTCCCCCGGAGCCACCCCCATGCCTTTTCAACTTCAAGCCAAGCCCAAGCCCGAAAAGCGGTTTTTGGACCGTCTGGACGGGTTCGACCCCGCAGCCCCCCAAGAAAAAGGGGCTGACAAAGACCGTACCTTTGTGGTCATCCGCCACGCCGACGGCAATGACGAGTTGGCCGTCGAACAGATTGTGACCGCGACTGAGTTTCTCTACGAGATGGGGGACGTCGGCCCTGTGCGTGAGCGCCACCTGCCGTCTCAATACATGCTCTACGCCCGCCGCACCTTCCTGGTCCTCGTCGAGTGCAACATCCTGGGCGAGACCGGCGACCCCCTCTTCGCCAAGGGCATGGGGTGGCAAGACTTCCTGGGCGCATGGGCGCAGCTACCGGCCCAGGCCCGCGGCGAGATTGTCGCCCAGGTCATCGCCGTCAATCCCCACTGGGGAAACTGAAACGGTGGCAGCAGCAGCTTGACGACGTGCGGGTTGCTGTCACCCGGTATCTGGACGCACGCGCCCAACACCGCCAGGGGTCCCCGCCCCCGGTCCTCGTCCTGGCCGACCGCTGTCAGACCTGGCGCACCCTGCCCTACGCCGGTGGGCTGCTCGATCAGCCGGAAGCGCTGATGCAGCAGCTTGATGTGGCCCTCGGGGCGCGGGACGCCTGGCTCTACCAGCAAAAACATGCAGCGCCCGACGCTGCTTCTTAGCGTCGTGGTCGCTGCGAAAGCATAAAGGCAATCGGACGATGGCCGATGAACTCACCCGCGACGACGACGAACTGAATCACACTGACGACCAAGGTCGGGTCCGCTCCATTCCCAAGCAGATCCCGACCTTGTTTCGCGCCCGCCACCCCCGACAAGCACCTAAACCCCAGCAAGCCCCCATTGGCAAGAAGGGACTCGCCTGGCAGGAAGATAACCCCAACTATGATTTCTCGCTTCAGGCCAATCTCTACCGCCAGATGTTGGCAGAGGCCCAGGCCCAAGCGGACCAATTTCGTGACCGCAAAGCGTTAGCGACAGGCCGGCGCGGTCAATTGATGGCTCCCTGGTATGACCGCAAGATTGCCGAAGCCCAGGCCCGCGCCGACAGCTACAGCGCTACCGTCAGCGAGATTGAGGCCGAGGCCGAAGCCTATCGACAGCAGATCATGGAAGGACATCGCGCCGCCGAAGGCAGGGTCAACATTCACGGCTCCATGGAGGCGCGCATCGCCCGCGCCAACAAGCTGGAGCCGAAGGAGCGACCGACCGCCGACCGTGTAGCCACGCCCATGAGCCGGGGCTTCAAGGTAGGCGAGACCATTCGCCCAGGCAACCAGGGTCCAGTGCCACGCCTCTTTATCCACGGACGTGCGCCACTGATGGCGAATGAAGCTTCCTACGATTGGGCGAATCCGCAAAGCCCGGACTACGCCGACGAGACCCAACTCCGAGCGCAGTTTGAAGCCTCGTTGGAACGCGCCGCCAAGCAGGCCAAGACCGCAGCGGCGATGACGCGCCTCTCCCCGTTCCGCTACAAGGTGGATGTGCGCGGTCGCTCCCATGAAGTCACGCTCGATCCGGTCTTCCGCGCGCCGGTGATCCAGGGCAAGATGCTCATTCCCAACCAGGGCAATGACCATTTCGCCTACACCGCCCAGGCGTTGGTCGAAAGCGAGAAAATGAAAGAAGCGCTGGAGGCCGGTCTCAATGTCCCCCGCTTCTCCGAAATCTCCAACCATCACATTGGCGGGCAACTCAGCCGCGCCCACGTCACGGCCCTGCGCAGCCTGCGCCAGATAGGGGAAGGGCTGCGCCAATACTACGGTCCCGAAGACCGCAAACCCACCTACATCTTCGAGGAAAACGCCGACCTGGTGGCCCTGCCTTCGCATCTGGCCGGCTCCGATTCCACCGACTTCGACGAACAGTGGGGACAGCGCGGCATGATGGGATTCAGCGCCAAAGAGGTTTTTCGCGAGTGGCTGGGCTACCACGCCCTCGATGATGGGCGCGTCATCATGCCGGATCCGGCCAAGGGTATGGCCCGCGGCAAGCTGCGCGCCAATGCCA
>JAPKMV010000717.1 GCA_026645635.1 Caldilineaceae bacterium | reverse complement strand
CCGCTGCCCGGCGTCAGTGTGCGTTCGCTCTCGCAGGAGCACGGCATCATCCACGCCGACCCTGCCGCCTTCGCCCTGCATCTGGCCGACCTGCGCGTGGGCGATCTGCTCGCCATCTATCCCATCCATTCTTGCCTGACCGCCGATCTGCTCAAGCGGTACCGGACGCTAGACGGCGCCGCCATCGACATGGCGCGCATCCCGCGCTGACGGGATGGAGATAGACGATGAACACAGAACCTCTACCGATGGCAACACCGCAGACCGGTCTGGTCGTGCTGCGCGAGATGGCGCGCAGCCACTGGTCGCCGCTGGCCGCGCTGGCTGTCATGCGGGCGAAAGTCGGCCCGATCTTTCAGATCAACCTGCCCGGGTTTCATCCGGCAGTGTACACGGGGCCGGAGGCCAACCGCACCATCCTGGTCACCGACCGCGAGCAGTTGAGCTGGCGCAACGAAACTGACCCGGTCGTGCAGCTCTTGCGCCGCGGCGTGCTGGTCGTCGACGGCGCAGAGCACGACAAGGTGCGCGGCATCATGGATCCCCCCTTGCACCGGCGCAACGTGCTCCCGCACATTCCCGCTTTCTGGCAGTACACGGATCAGGTCACCGCGGCCTGGCAGGCGGGCGAGACGCACGACATGCTGGTGGAGATGCGCAAGCTGGCGCTGCTGATTCTCGTAGGCACAACCTTCAAGGTCGATTTTGCGCCGGACATGGCGCGCATGTGGCAGCCGATCCTCGACCTGATCGAGTACATTTCGCCTGGCTTGTGGATCGTCTGGCCGGGCGCGCCCGCCAAGGCGAAGCACAAGCGCGCGGCCGCGGTGATGGACGACTATCTCTACACCATTATCCGCCGCCGCCGGGAGGAACTGGCGGCGAGCGGCGCCGAACCTGAAGACGGCGATCTGCTGGGCAAGCTGATCGCCGCGCCGGAGATGACCGACGACTTGATCCGTGACCAACTGCTGACGATGCTCATCGCCGGCCACGACACCAGCACGGCGCTGCTGGCGTGGGTGCTCTACCTGCTGGGCGTGCACAGCACGGCGCGGCAGGCGGTCGTCGCCGAAGTTGATGCCGTGATCGGCGCCGGCGACGCCCCGCCCACGATCGAGCAGATCAACCGGCTGGACTTCCTCGACCAGGTGATCAAAGAGACGCTGCGTCTCTATCCGCCGATCCATGTCGGCAACCGGCGCATGCCGCAGGAACAGGCGCTGTGCGGCTACCGGGTGGGCGAGGGGACGCGAGTCATGTACTCGATCTATCTGTCGCACCGCGATCCTGAACACTGGCGCGATCCGGATGCATTCTGCCCGGCGCGTTTTGCCCGCGGCAGCGAGGAAAAGGTTCCGCCGTTCACCTATGTGCCTTTCGGCGGCGGCCCGCGCAACTGCATCGGCGCGGCGTTTGCCCAGGTGGAGGCGCGAACGGTGCTGGCGCGGCTCTTCCAGCGCTTCCACTTCGATCTGCTTGACGGCGAACGCGTCCACGCGCACATGGGCGCCACGCTGGAGCCGCGCCCCGGCGTCAAGATGTGGGTGACGCCGCGCCGCGGCTGACCGTTCGCAATCCATTTGCGTTTTTCAGCCCGCGGATTTGACCAGTCTCAGATGCGTGTGCTATTCTAGATCTTCGTGGGTTTGCCGCGCCTCTGGCGGAGGCAGCTTGCACTGACAGTGGATCAAGCACAAGCGTCGCTTTGAAGCGATGCAACAAATAGGGAATTGTTAGAGATATTTCGATCATCGAATAGGACGAGTGGAGGGTAATTTGCCGACCATCAATCAACTGGTCCGCAAGGGCCGTGCAGAAGTGGCGAAAAAGGAAAAGGCTCCGGCGCTGCGTTTCACGCAGAACACGCTGACCGGCCGCACGCGGCGCATGCAGAAGGGCAACCCGCAGAAACGCGGCGTCTGCACCCAGGTGCGCACCACCACGCCGAAGAAGCCGAATTCGGCGCTGCGCAAGGTTGCACGCGTTCGCCTGACCAACAATATCGAAGTCACCGCCTACATTCCGGGCGAGGGTCACAACCTGCAGGAGCACAGCGTCGTGCTGGTGCGCGGCGGTCGTGTCAAGGACTTGCCCGGTGTGCGTTACCATATTGTGCGCGGCGCGCTGGACAGTCAGGGTGTTGACAAGCGCAAGCGCGGGCGCAGCAAGTACGGCACCAAGCGCGGTAAGGGTGCGGCTGTCGCTACCAAGGGCAAGAGATAGGCTGGAGAGCTAAAAAATGCGCAGAAATCGAGCTGAAAAGCGTGATGTGATTCCTGACCCGCGTTTCAACAGCGCGGTGCTGGCGAAGTTTATCAACAATGTGATGGAGCGGGGCAAGAAGAGCGTGGCGGCTGCCATCGTCTACGACGCCTTTGTGCTCATTGAAGAACGCGCCAAGCGCCCCGGTCTGGAAGTCTTCGAAGAAGCCATGAAAAACGCGACGCCGCTGGTGGAAGTCAAGCCCCGGCGCGTCGGCGGCGCCACCTACCAGATTCCGGTGGAGATCGACCCGGACCGCCGCATGGCACTGGCCATGCGCTGGATCATCGAGAATTCGCGCAAGCGCAGTGGGCGTGACATGGCCGCCCGGCTTGCCGGCGAGTTGATGGACGCAGCCCGCAATGAGGGTGCAACCATCAAGAAGCGTGAAGACACGCATCGCATGGCGGAAGCCAATCAGGCCTTTGCCCATTTCCGGTATTAAGTTCAGGCTCGACCCGCAGCGACTTTACTTGTAAAGCTCGTCGGCGGTGGAGTCGCACGGGACCAGCATCCGGTGCGGCGCCCCATCCACAATATCGATCGCCTGTGGCGGAGATAACGTGGGTCTGAGGCGCCGCATT
>JAPKMV010000716.1 GCA_026645635.1 Caldilineaceae bacterium | reverse complement strand
GGTGCGCGCAGCCATTCTCGCCCTGCTGCAGTGCGCGCCCCTGACCGCTTTTTTGCAGGTGGCGGACGACCGCGGAAAGAAGATGCCGACTGGGCAGATCTTCGAGATATTCATACCGATCAACCGCACTTCAGGCGATCAAGCCTTGCCCTCACCCCGCGATCTCTGCCCACAAAAATTGCCATTCAACGCGACATAAGGCATACTCTGGAACTTGTATCCGCGAACACACGTTCGGGAGCAGCCGGGTGGAATCGTCCGCCGGCGAATTTTCCAGGGCTAAGAGTGCGACTTGGCTCGAACAGTCAAGGAGTACTTTCGTGAATTTTGACCAATTCTCCCTCGATCCGCGCATCCGCGCGGGCATTACCTCGGCGGGCTACACCACGCCCACGCCGATCCAGCAGCAGGCCATGCCCGTCGTGCTCGAAGGCCGCGATATTCTCGGCCTGGCGCAGACCGGCACCGGCAAGACCGCCGCCTTCATGCTGCCGATTCTCCAGCGGTTGACCAAAGGCCCCCTGCGCAAGGTGCGAGCGCTGATCGTGGCGCCGACCCGCGAACTGGCGGAGCAGATCGCCGAGACGGGCCGCATCCTGGGGCAGCACACCAAGGCGCGCATCGTCACCGTCTACGGCGGTGTGGGCAAGACGCCTCAGATCAATGCACTGCGCCAGGGCGCGGAGATCGTCGTCGCCTGTCCGGGCCGCCTGCTCGACCTGATCGGCGAAAAGCAGATCGACCTGTCCGGCGTCGAGGTGCTGGTGCTGGACGAGGCCGACCACATGTGCGACATGGGCTTTCTGCCCGACATCCGGCGCATCCTCAAGCACGTGCCGGCCAAGCGCCAGACGCTCTTCTTCTCGGCGACCATGCCTGACGAAATCCGAGGGTTGGCGAGTGATATCCTCACCCACCCCGTCACAGTGCAGATCGGCATCATTGCGCCGGCGGAGACTGTCTCCCACGCGCTCTACCCGGTGCCTGATGGCCTCAAGACCAAGCTGCTGCTGACCATGCTCCAGCAGACGCCGACGGAGCGGGTGCTGGTCTTTACGCGCACCAAGCGCCGCGCCCGCTCGCTGGCTGAAATCTTGGAGAAGAACGGCTATCGCGTCGCCGCGCTGCAAGGCAACATGGCGCAGAACAAGCGGCAGGCCGCGATCAACGGCTTCCGCAGCGGCGAGTACGACATCCTCGTCGCCACCGACATCGCTGCGCGCGGTATCGATGTGGCCTCGGTCTCCCATGTGATCAACTACGACATGCCCGACACGGTGGACGCCTACACCCATCGCATCGGGCGCACCGGGCGCGCGCAGTTGACTGGCGAAGCCTTCACCTTCACCGAACAGGACGACGAACCGATGGTGCGCGCCATCGAGAAGGTGCTGGGCAACCCGGTGGAGCGTCGCCGCGTGGCCGGGTTCGACTATGCCGGCGCGCTGCCCAGCCTGAAGCCGGCGCCTTCGACCTACGCCCGGCAGCAGGCGCAGAGCCGCCCGGCAGCACAAAACGGCGGCCGCAAGCAAGGGTACGCCAAACCCGCGCCGCCGCCCGCCGCCCAGGGGAGCCGCCAGGCAAGCTATGCCAAAGCGCAGCCGCTGCCCGCTCACAACGCCGAAGCGGGCGCCGGGCAGCCAGGCAAGGGTCAGCACGGCGGCAACATGGCGCCGCAGCCGCCGGCCCCGCCTGCCAAGCCGCACGCGCCGGAGAAGCCGCCTGTCCCCACCCCGGCAGCCAACCGGCCCAGTCTGCGCCGGCGTGCAGGCCGGCGTCAGGGGACGCAGGCGTAGCAACGTTAGAGACTGTCTGAAAAGGGGCAAGGCTGACGCAGAGACGCAGCGGCGCAGAGGTTCGCAGAGGAGGAGCAGAGCTGGCTACGGCTGTGCTTTCTCTCGATTTTCTCTGCGTTTCTCTGCATCTCTGCGCCGCTGCGTCAAAGTTGGTTAACTTGACAAACAGGCTCGTAAAAGATCAAGTTGCCGGAGCGCCGCCCGTTTGGGCGGCGTTCGCTTTTGCACTACTGGCGCGGCTCCTCCGCAAGTTCGTCGATGACGCGTATCGCCCACTGTCGAATCCGTTCGGGCAGCCGATCCAGATCGCGACGCGCCTGCCGCGTGAGTTTAATCGTGTATGTCATCGCGACTGACAATTGTGCGCCGTTGGGGCTTGACCGTTTCCCAGTCCAACAACTCTTCATCGCCAGCCAGGATCTCAAGCCGCGCCTGCATGACGGCAAGCGCATCCTCGAAGTCTTCCAACTGGCAGACGATGGCGTTCCATTCGTCGGGGGCAACCAGCACAGCCGCCGCCCGGCCCTGGCGCGTCAACACCACGGGGCTCTCCTGGAGATGATCCAGCACCTCCGCCTGGCGAAAACGGAGATCTGAGATCGGCAGTGTTTGCATGACAGCTTGCATAGCGCCTCCATAGTAACTAAATTCAGAGCATATGTGGTTATTCTGGGCTGGAATTTGCGCACTGTCAAGTTGCTATGTCCGCGCAACTTTTTTCCACTACCTCACGTAATGTTCACCGACAGCGCAACAAGAACCGGCTGTCTTGCTGGACAGGCAAGCCAGCCGCCAGGAAATGAACGATGGCTCGAACGGATTTCGAGGAAAGTTGACGGAGAAGGAGTACCAAATGAACACAGTGCAAGATCAAACCGGCGCCACTCAGCAGGGCGCGCAGCAGAACAGCCAGCAGACTCTCCCCGCGCGGCGGATGCTCTACCGCAGCCCGACCGACAAGATCCTGGGCGGCGTCTGCGGCGGCATCGCCGAGTACCTGGGCATCAATCCCGTGCTGGTGCGGGTGATCTGGATCGTGGCGACCTTCGCCACCTGGGG
>JAPKMV010000715.1 GCA_026645635.1 Caldilineaceae bacterium | reverse complement strand
TCCACCGTGGCCTGGCTGGCCAGCCCGCACATACGCAGGTTGGCGTTGATCACCTCCACGGCGCGGCGCTCCAGGTCGATGAAATGTGCATGCGCCGCGCCGCGGCTCAAACATTCGATGCCTACCCCGCCGGTGCCACCGAAGAGGTCGAGCACGCGCGCATCCACGATCCAGTCGCCCAGGATGCTGAAGAGCGCCGACTTGGCGCGGTCGGTGATCGGGCGGGTGCTGTCGCCGGGCACACTCTGCAATTTCCGTCCTTTGGCCTTGCCAGTGATAACGCGCATGGCCTCACTGCACCGTAACCAGATCCCAGCCGCCGTCGTCGAGGAGACGGAAGTAGCGGATCGTGGCATCTTCAAAACAGGCGAGCAGGACACCCTGTTCAAAGCGCTGCACCACGGTGTGCTGACAAAGCCGCTCCTCCCGCTCGATGGTGCCCAGCGTCTCCTGCAGGCCGTCGACCGTGCACCAGAGCTTGCCAAAGCCGCGGCGGGGCAGCGGCGGCGAAGAAGGAGGCCCGTTGAGCGGGTTGCACGAAAGTTCCGGCTGGCCCTCCACCCAGGTGTCAGCATAGGACTGCCAGGTCTGGTCGGGGAGCAGCACATAGATCTGGCTGGAATCGCTAAACCAGAGCATAAAGCGGTTATAGTCCGGCCCGGCGCCAAACTCATTGATCGCCACGGGGCTGTTGTTGGTCTCGGCAATCGCACAGCCCAGCTTGGCCTGCAAATCAGGATAGCCTGCCAGATCGAGGTCATAGTCGATGGCGCAGCCACCCTCGTCTTCCACAACCTGTGGAATCGAGATCGTCGGCGTGGCCGGCAGCGCGGGCGTTGCGATCACCACCGGCGTCGTTGCGGGCAGGGTGGCGGTATCCGGCGCCGGGTAATCCGCGCCGGTGGCGGTTGCCATGACCACGGCAGCCGGCGGGACGGGTGTGGGGGTTGGTTCTGGCGTTGCCTCGCCGCCGCAGCCGGCCAACAGCGCGCTGAACGTCAGCGTCGCCAGCACGGCGCCCAGGTGTTTCGTCTTGAAAAATCGATTCATCTCAACCTTCTTCCTGTCAATAACGACTATCGTAGTCATTCAGTGGTCATGCCCCCTCAAGAGCACAATGCGCATTGAAAAACCTTCGCGTGAGCTATTTTTGGAACAGCAGTTGCGCATCACTGGATCTCAACCGGGCCAAGTTCGATGGCATAACTGCTTGGCCCTGCGCTCACCGGCAGACGCTGCCCGGTGACCGGGTCATAGAGACCCACTGCAATCGTATACCTTCCGGTGGGCGTCGAGTCTGGCAGCAGCAGCCCGTAATGATCGACGATGCGCTCGCCGGACTGCCAGGTGCTGGTGGGACGCAGCCATTGCACCGGCTGGCCATCGCGCTGCGCAACCTTGTTGCCGTCGCGATCCAGGAAGTGCACGAAGACTTGATAATCATAGTCCACTGGACGCAGGCTTTCCCAGAGCAGGCCAAGCGCAAGCGCGTCGCCCGGCTGCAAAGTCATGGGCAGGGCATAGCCGTTGAGCCGGAACCAGCCATTGGCTGCCGTCACCGGCTCGGTGTGATTCGGGTCACCGAAGACCGTGCCCAACCCAAACTCCGTCACATTCTGCGCCGGCGCCAGCGCATAGAGGCTCAAGCGCTGGTTGCTCGGCCCGGAGATGCGTTCTTCGAAAAGCAGATAATCCTCGCTGCGCAAGGTTCGTTCCCAGGCCGACTGCTCCGCCGCACGATAATCGGGCGTCACCCACAGGCGGCTATAGGTGGCCTGGAGCCGGGTGAGCCAGGCGGCTTCGTTCTCGTCCAGTTGGTTGGCGCCGAAGAAGCCATAAACCGGCAGACGCCCACGGTAGGCATTGGCAAAGGCCTGGGTGCGCTCCGGCTGCAAAAAGAGCACGGCGTCGCCGCTTTTGCTTTCTGCCTGAATGCGGCGGGCGACAATCGTCATTTCCGGGTCCGCCAGCGTGATGTGATAGTAGGTGAGCAGCGCCAGCGCAATCAGGCCAAAGCCGAAGGCGTAGACAGTGTGGCGCACGCTGCCCTCCACCGGCGCGTCGCCGGGCGTGCGCGCCAACTGCACCAGCAGCACCAGGCCGACAACGATACCCACCAGCGCCATCGCCAGCGCCAGCCAGTCCACCGCCTCGATGCCCACACCGCCGCGCCACCAGGCCAGGTGAATGTGCTCGGCGGTGAGATAGCGCCACTGGAGCAGCAGCGGCGAATACTCCAGACGGGTGAAGGTCTCCGGCGCAAAGAGCGGCTGCACATTGACAGCCAGCCAATCCTGCGCCAGGGCAAACGGCGCCAGCAACCCCAGCCATTGCACCGCCACCGACACGGCCACCAGCAGCCCGGTCATGATGACGCCGGCGCGCCCCCACTTCCGCTGCTCCACCAACGCCCCCCAACCTGCGCCGGCCAGCAGCGCCAGAAACGGCGTGATCGGGACGAGAAAGCGCGGTCCCCAACTGTAGCCGCCATGCCACATATACCATTTGGCATAGACGGCCACATAGAGCACGACCAGCGCCAGCACCAAAGTCAGCAGCACCCGCTGCCGCCGCCAGAACCAGCCGAAGCCGGCAAAAGCCAGGAGCAGGGCCGGGCTGTACCAGAAAAAGCCGCGCGCCGGGCCAAAGGTCAATCCCCATAGACCGGCCAGCCAGTCACCGGAGAAGGATTCGGATTCGACATAGCCGGTGTCGAACAGGCTGCCGAAGCGATGCCAGTTCCACCAGAGCGAAAGCAAGCCGGCCGCCACCACCGGCAGCAGGAAACTGACGACGGGGCGCCAGTTCTGCCAGAAGGCGGCGCGCAGGCGCGCGCGCCAGGTGTTTGCTGCACTCTGGCGCGTCAGCG
>JAPKMV010000714.1 GCA_026645635.1 Caldilineaceae bacterium | reverse complement strand
GCGCCCACGTGGACTAGCCGGTATGCGCCATACCGCGTACTGTTCGCCCCAAAGGAGGCATTTTATGCGCAACGACTACACTCACCTCAGCGTCATTCTTGACCGCACCGGTTCGATGGAGTCGATCCGCGATGACACCATCGGCGGCTTCAACGCGTTTCTCAACGAGCAGAAGGCCGCACCCGGCTATGCCACGCTGACCCTCGTGCAGTTTGACTCGCAAGACCCGTATGAGGTGCTGCACCGCTTTGCCGCAGTGACGGCCGTGCCGGAGCTGACCCGCGCCACCTACGTGCCGCGCGCCTCCACGCCGCTGCTGGATGCCATCGGCCGCGGCATCAACGACCTGGAGCAGAGCCTGCTGCAGATGCCCGAAGCGGTGCGCCCGGCGCGGGTGGTCATGGTCATCATCACCGACGGCCAGGAGAACGCCAGCCGCGAGTTCCGCAAGGAGCAGATCGCCCGCATGATCAAGGAGAAACAGGAGAAGCTCGATTGGCAGTTCGTCTTCCTCAGCGCCGACCTGAACGCAATCGGCGACGCGCTCGATGTCGGCATGCGGGCGGCGGCAGCGATGGCCTTCGACAAGGATGCCCAAGGCACGCGTGCAGCCTTTGCGGCCACCTCGCGACATGTGGCCGCCTATCGCAGGGCCGAGGCGCCGAGCATCGCTTTCACCGAGGAAGATCGCGCGGAGCAGGCGGCTGAGCAGGCGCGGCGGAAGTAGCGCGCACTGCAAACCTTCGTCTGGGGTAACTACCAAGACTCAGAAGCTGTTTGCATAAGTCCTTTTGACGCAGAGGCGCGGAGGCAGAGAGGTTCGCAGAGGAAAAACAGAGGAATTCTCCATGCGTGTTCTCTGCGTTTCTCTGCATCTCTGCGCCTTTGCGTCAAAGTGAGGTGACTTTCGTGACAGATGATCTCTTCGAGTATGCGCCGATCTCGCTGTGGGAAGAAGATTTCAGCGCCATCAAACGCAGCTTCGACCGCCTGCGGGCACAGGGGGTGCATGACCTGGCCAAACATCTGGACCGACACCCGGATCTGGTCGACGCCTGTATGCAGCAGATGGTCGTGCGCCGCGTCAACCAGGAGACGTTGACAATGTTTGGCGCCGGCTCCCAGGAGGAGCTGCTGGCCAACCTGCACAACATCTTTCGCGCGGAGATGCAGCCCCACTTCCGCGCCGAACTTCTCTCCCTCTGGGCGGGCGAGCGAAGTTGGGCGGGCGAAGGCGTCAATCACACGCTGGCGGGCGATGCGCTGGACATCCTCCTCCACTGGCGCATCCTGCCCGGGGCCGAGGAAAGCTGGGCGCGGGTGCTTGTCGCAATCGAGAACATCACCGCACGCAAACGAGCCGAACGGCGTCTGCGCGATCTGTTCGAGGCTGCGCCCATCTCACTCTGGGAGGAAGACTACAGCGCGCTCTATCGCTATTTCGCAGACTTGCGCCAGCAGGGGGTGGAGGACCTGGCCGCCTTTCTGACAGCCCACCCTGAGGCAGTGGTGCACTGCATGACACTGATCCGGGTGACGGATGCCAACCAAAAGACGCTGGATCTGCTCGGCGCCGAATCCAAGATGCAGTTGTTCGCCAACCTGGATCGGGTTTTCCGCGACGAGATGCAGGCGCATTTCGAGCAGGAACTGTTGGATCTGTGGCGGGGCAACCTGGCCTATACGCGCGAGGGCGTCAACTACACCTTGCATGGCGCGGCGCTCAACATTCAGCTCGACCTGCGCGTGATGCCTGGCCATGAGCGGGATTTCGGCTGGGTGCTCGTGGCGCTTCAGGATATCACCGCGCGCAAAAAGGCCGAAGAGTATCTCTACTACCTGGGCACGCACGACGTGCTCACCGGCCTCCACAACCGCGCCTATTTCCAGGAGACACTGCTCCGCCTGCAGCGTATGGGGGCCGCGCCGGTGAGCGTGATCGTCGCCGATCTGAACAATCTCAAGGATGTCAACGACAACCTCGGCCACGAGGCCGGCGACAAACTGCTGCGCCGCGCTGCTGAGGTGCTCAAGGCGGGCTGCCCGGCCAACGCCATCATCGCGCGCATTGGCGGCGACGAGTTTGTGCTGCTGCTGCCTGACGCCGATGCAATCGTGGCGGAGAGCACTGTGCAACGCATTCGCGCGCTGATCGAGGTGAACAACCGCTTCTACCGCGGCGCGGTGTTGAGCATTGCGTTGGGCCTGGCCACCAGCACGCCCGACCTGCCGCTGGAGCGCGCTATCCGCGCTGCGGATGACGCCATGTATCAAGACAAGCAGGCGCGGGCAAAGCCAAACAGCCGTCAGCTTGCAGCGCCATGAGCCGCACCTGTGATGGACGCATCTTCCCTTCGTCCGCGACGCAGTTCATTAGACTTTTTTGGCGATAAGAAATCTCACGTAAACGCGCACAGACGCCAGGAGAGAAACGCTTTGCGTCTTTGCGCCTTTGCGTGCCCCAAAGCTATTGCCGATAAAGCCTATTGCGCCCGGAAGTCGCGGTCGCGCGTCACATAGATCAGCGGCATGCTGACCACGGTCACGGCATATTTCAGAACCAGGTTGAACAGGAAGATCTGCCAGATCACATCCCACGGGAGAATGCCGGCAAAGGCGCCGATGGCAAAGATCAGGTTGTCCACCGGCACGCTGACGCTGTTGCTCACCAGCACCCGCGCCCATTGGTGACGGTGGGTGACGCGGCTCACGAACCAGTGATAGACCTCCGTGTCGAGCAGTTCGCTCACCACCTCGGCGACGATCGACGCGAGCACGATGCGCCAGAGGAGTTGCACGTTGAAGACGGCGCGCCACTCCTCGCCCAGACCCCAGGAGAGATCGCTGGGTACGGAAGCCACCCACCAGA
>JAPKMV010000713.1 GCA_026645635.1 Caldilineaceae bacterium | reverse complement strand
CGGCAAGAACGATCTGCTCTTCTTTATCCTGAGTACGCGCATGTTGCCCGCGGTCGTCGTGACGATTCCCCTCTTTCTGATGTACCGCCAGCTCGGTCTGCATGACACCCATGTCGGCATGGTGCTGCTCTACACGGCCTTCAACCTTTCGCTGTCGGTCTGGCTGCTCAAGGGCTTCATCGACGAAATCCCCAAGGAATATGAAGAGGCTGCCCTGGTGGACGGCTACACGCGCCTGCAGGCCTTCCGCAAGATCGTCCTGCCGCAGGCATCCACCGGCATCGCCGCCACCACCGTCTTCAGCCTGATCTTCGCCTGGAACGAATATGCCTTTGCGCTGATGCTGACGAGCGACACAGCCCGCACGGCGCCGCCCAGCATCGCCACCATGCTGGGGCGCGGCGGCATCGAATGGTCGGCCATCGCCGCGGGCAGCCTGGGCTTCCTGATTCCGGTTGTGATTGTCACCTTTGCCTTGCGCAAATATCTGCTGCGTGGCGTCACCTTTGGCGCCATCCGCCAGTAACGGCTGCTGAACACCTATGGCTACTATCGAACTGCAACAGGTTGAAAAGAAATTCGGTGAGGTCTATGCCGTCAAGCCGATGGATCTCACGGTCAACGACGGTGAGTTCGTCGCCCTGCTGGGGCCATCGGGCTGTGGCAAGACCACCACGCTGCGCATGATGTCAGGGTTGGAAGCCGTCACCGCGGGCAAAATCACCCTCGACGGCAAGAACATCACCTGGCTCAAGCCGGCTGATCGCAACGTGGCCTTTGTCTTCCAGTTCTATGCGCTCTATCCCCACATCAGCGTCCACGACAACATCGCGTTTCCACTGCGCGCGGAAGGGATGCCGCGCGCCGAGCTGGACAAGCGCGTTGCCGAGGTGGTGGAGATGCTGCAGATCGGCCATCTCCTCAAACTGCGCCCCGGCAAGCTGAGCGGCGGCGACAAGCAGCGGGTGGCGCTGGCGCGGGCGCTGGTGCGCCGGCCCGCGGCCTTTCTCATGGACGAGCCACTGGGCGCGCTCGACGCCGAGTTCCGCGAGACCATGCGCGCCGAGATCAAGCGGCTCCACATCAGCCAGCACGCCACCACGGTCTATGTGACCCACGACCAGGTCGAGGCGATGGCCATGGCCGACCGCATCGTGGTCATGTCCGCGGCGGAGGTGCAGCAGATCGGCACGCCCGCCGCGGTCTACTACGACCCGGCCAATCTCTTTGTCGCCCGCTTCATCGGCAGCCCTGGCATGAACCTGGTCACGGGGCGCCTGACCGGCGATGGGGTGCAGATGCCGGGGCCGAACAACAAGGTGCCCGTGCCGGCGGCCCAGTTGGAACTCGTGCAGCGGGCGGTCGGCGCCGGCGGTGAGGTGGTCATCGGCTTCCGCCCCGAGGCTGCGTCGCTGCGCCCGACCGGCAAGCTGAGCGGCGAGGTCTATGCCACCGACATGCACGGCTCCTACAAATTGCTCCACGCCACCATGAACGAGAGCGACATCATCCACATCCGCGCCGACCGGCTGGCTGATTATCCCATCGGCGCGCCGGTTCACTTCGACATCGAACCAAGCATGGTGCGCTTCTTCCATCCCACGACCCAACAAGCCATCGGCCAGGAGGCAGGACGATGAGCAGCGTCGAACTACGGCATGTCACCAAGCGATTCCGCGATGTCGTTGCCCTCAAGGACCTTTCGTTTACGGTCAACGACCGCGAGTTCTTCGTTTTGCTCGGCCCCACCGGCGCCGGTAAAACCACGACCCTGCGCATCATCGCTGCGCTGGAAAAGCAGGACGATGGCAGCATCCTCTTCGACGGGGAGCCGGTGGATGGCATGGCGCCGGCCGCGCGCGATGTGGCGATGGTCTTCCAGCAATACTCGCTCTACCCGACGATGACGGTCTACGACAACCTGGCCTTCCCGCTCCGCTCGCCTCTGCGCCGCGTGCCGGAGCCGGAGATTCGCCAACGGGTGACCGCGGCGGCGGAGACGCTGCGCATCAGCCATCTGCTCGACCGCAAGACCGCGTGTCCATCGGCCGGGCCATCGTGCGCCAGCCGCGCATCTTCTTGATGGATGAACCGCTCTCCAACCTGGACGCCAAGCTGCGCGAGTCGCTGCGCGTCGAGCTGCAGCACCTGCAGAAGACCCAGGGCGACACGACGCTCTTTGTCACCCACGACCAGATCGAGGCGCTGACGATGGCCGACCGCATCGGCGTTCTCAACGAGGGGCGGCTGGTGCAGGTGGGCACGCCGGCCGACATCTACGACCGCCCGGCCACTACCTTTGTGGCAACGCTGGTGGGGACGCCGCGCATCAACCTGTTCGAGGCGCGACGCGAGAACGGTGCGATCTTTGTCGAACGCAGCGAACTGCACCTGAAGGCGCCCGGCGCCACCATGCCGGCCAAACTGATGGTGGGCATTCGTCCTGAAGATGTCAAGCTGGACCCGGCCGGCATGTTCGGCGGGCAGGTGGTGCTGACGGAGCCGTTGGGCGTGGAGACGATTCTGCACATCCGCAGCGGCGAGTGCACGCTGTTGAGCCTGCTGCCTGGCATCACCACCGTGCGGGTCAACGACACGGTGCGCTTCAACATCTTGCAAGAGCGCGTGCATTGTTTTGACATGGACGGCAAGCGGATCTTGTGAGACTGGGTGACGGACGGCTCACGCAAAGACGCAAAGGCGCAAATAGACGCCTGCTTTTCTTTGCGCCTTTGCGTCTTTGCGTGAGCCAAATTTCCCTGCGGTTGCATCAATCATGCTCAAAGGAGAGTAGCTTATGCAATTTGGCGTGAATACCTGGGTGTGGACATCTCCCCTCACCACCAAAGAACTGGAAAACCTGGCGCCGAA
>JAPKMV010000712.1 GCA_026645635.1 Caldilineaceae bacterium | reverse complement strand
GGCGATGTGCAGGCCGTGCCCCCCATCGCTCGTCAACGTCAGCCAGCGCACGTCGCACTTATTGCCGTGCTCCTGCGGCATGATGTAGGGCACATACTGGTCGCTCACCGTGCTGGCATAGCGCCCCACCAGCGCTGCGGCCTTGCGGTCGCTGTAATTTTCCCACGGGCCGCGGCCAAACCAGGTAAGCTGCTCCAACTCGGGCGACAGGAGTATCGTCACGCCGATGCGCGGCACGTCGGTGATGCCGTTGCCCAGCCGCACGATGTTCTCGACCCACAGCACGCCCGCGCCGTCGAGCCGGTAACGGTGAACATGCTCGAAGTCGTCATACTGGCCGCGACCGGAGGCGCGCTGCACGATCTCCACGACCGGGCCGTCAGCCTCCTCGGTCAAGCGCACCCCGCGCAGCGTGAACTGCAGCCGGTGCAGCCCCTGTTCCAGCCAACGGAAAAGCGGCTTCTTCTCCTGGTCGGCCAGCATCAGTTTGATGCCGTCGTTGTCCGTCGCCCCGCGCCAGACGTTGAGCAGCGGCCCCAGGAGCACCCAGTTGCGCCCTGCGCCAAAGCTGGTCAGCGCGCCGGCGTGCTTGTCGAAGATGGCGCGCACCGGGCCGGCGTGCAATGTGATGCTGGTGGCATCCTCGCGTGCGTCGGCGTGGCCGGTGGCATGGACGGCGGGTGCAACGACAGCTACGGGCAGCGCCACCTGTGCCCAGCCCACTTCGTGGCCGGCGGGCGCCCAGGGCGTCGCCGCACGCTGATAGAAGCGGAAGTCGAGAAAGCGCTCGCCGGCCTGAGCCACCGGGGGCAGTGGCAACGTCACGTCCAGGCTGGCGCCGGGCGCGATCTCCAGCGGCGGCAGCGCACCGGTCGCCACGGCGACGCCGTCCACCGTCAGCGCCCACTCCCCGCGCAGCCAGTCCAGGCTGGTGAAGTGCTGCTCGTTGACGATGCGCACCCGTCCCGCGGCCGCGTCGATAGGCTCCACCTGCACCGGCTGGATCAGATACTTGAACTCGTACATAGCCGGGTGGGGCGTGCGGTCAGGCCAGACCAGCCCGTCGCAGACAAAGTTGGCGTCGTTGGGCACGTCGTCGAAGTCGCCGCCGTAGGCCCAGTAGGTGCGACCGTCGGGCGTCGCCTGGCGAATGCCGTGATCGACCCATTCCCAGATGAAGCCGCCCTGCAGACCGGGATAGCGGCGGAAGGCAGCCCAGTAGTCGGCCAGGCTGCCGTTGCTGTTGCCCATGGCGTGAGAATACTCGCAGAGAATCATCGGGCGCCGGTCCTGGTTCGTCTCCGCCCAGTGGATGATGTCGTCGATCTCTGGATACATGGGGCAGATGATGTCGGTGGCAGGGTGGCCATGTTCCCAGGAAGCGCCCATCCAGCGGGAGATGGCGCCCTCGTAGTGCAGGGGACGCGTCGGGTCGTAACGGCGCACCCAGCCCGCCGCGGCGTCGTGGTTGGCGCCGTAGCCGCTCTCGTTGCCCAGCGACCAGAGAATGACCGACGGGTGATTTTTGTCGCGCTCGACCATCGCCTGCACTCGCTCGACAAAGGCGTCGGTGTAGCGCGGGTCGTCGCACATATCGAAATAGAAGGCGTGGGCTTCGATGTTGGCCTCGTCGATCACGTAGAGACCGTAGCGGTCGCACAGGTCAAGCCAGTAAGGGTCATTGGGATAGTGGGAGGTGCGCACCGCGTTGATGTTGAACTGCTTCATCAGCCGGACGTCCGCCTCCATGCCGGCGCGGCTCACCGCCCGGCCGGCCACGTCATCGTGCTCGTGGCGGTTGACGCCTTTGATCAGCACGCGCTGACCGTTGACCAGCAGTTGGCGGTCGCGCACCTCGACATTGCGAAAGCCGACCTGGCAGGCGACGCTCTCCTCACCCTGCGGCGTCGTGAGCGTGGCAACCAGCGTGTAGAGGTAGGGTGATTCCGCCGACCACAAATGCGGCGCCGGCACGGCCGCCTCGCAGCGCGCCTCATTGCGCGGGTAGGTGGGCCAGGGATGGGGCGGTGCAGCGGCGCCCGGCTGCGCGGTCAGCGGCTCGGCAAAGAGCGGCTGACCGTCGGCGTCGTAGAGCTGCAGCGCGACGGCGCAATCCCGGTGAATCTCGCCCGCCCAGCCCACCTTGCAGGTGACGCGCAGCACGCCGTCGCGCAGGCTGCCGTCGGCGCTTTCGACCAGGTCGGCGCGGGCAAAGAGATCCTGGAGATGAGGCGCACCCGTCGCGTAGAGGAAGACATCGCGCATCAGCCCGGCGTGCCACCACTGGTCCTGGTCCTCGATGTAGGCCGCATCCGACCATTTGGCGACGACCACCAGCAGTTCGTTTTCCGCCTGCTCGTCCACATGGTCGGTGATGTCGAACTCGGCGGGTGTGCGCGCATCCTTGCTCATGCCGACGGCCGCGCCGTTGACGTAGACGTAGAGCACGCCCTCACAGCCGGCAAAGTGGAGCACGATGCGCCGGCCCTGCCATGCTGGCGGCAGGCTGAAGGTGCAGCGGTAGATGCCGGTGGGGTTCTCCGCCGGCACCTGGGGCGGCTGATGCGGGAAAGGCATCTGCACGTTGGTGTAGTGCGGCCCGCCATAGCCCTGCATCGTCCACACGCCGGGCACGGCGATCGTCGCCCAGTCGTCGGCGGCCACAGCGTCCCAGGTGACGGCGTCGGGCGACTGTTTGAGCTTGAACTGCCAGGCGCCGTTGAGGCTCTGAAACCAGGGCGACGTTTCCGGCGTCAACTGGCGCGCTGCGGACGCAGTCGGGAAAGGGATCAAGCTGGCGCGTGCCGGCAGTTTGTTAAGCCGGGTCAACTGCGGCATTTCCCAGCTTTTCTGGCCGGCAAGGTACAGCAGGG
>JAPKMV010000711.1 GCA_026645635.1 Caldilineaceae bacterium | reverse complement strand
GGCAAGGATTGTGTCGAATCAGAGTATCACCCTTTCGCTGCCTGAAGCTGTCATGCGCCGCGCCCGGCGCACTGCCGAGGCAGCCAGGCGTCCTCTGGAGGATGTTCTCACCGCCACGTTGGTGGCAGCGCTGCCTGAGGTAGAAGGCGCGCCGCCAGATATGCAGGAAGATCTGGCGCGCATGACCTGGCTGGATGAGCAGGCGTTGTGGGTGATTGCCCAAAGCAGCCTGTCCACGCGCAAGCAAGAGCAACTGGACTATCTGGCTGAACTCCAGACCCAACGGGCGCTGGCGGCAGAGGAACTCGCCGATTTGGAAAGATTGCGCCAGGAGTACGGTCGCGTCACCTTACGCAAAGCCCGCGCGTATGCCTTGCTCAGTATGCGCGGAGGACGTCCACTGTTGGCTAATAACTGACCCCGACGATGATCTTGTTGTAGAGGCGCGCCGCCAATGTGTGTTGGCTGGTTGACAACCGCCGCCAGCTTAGAAACTGGTGGCAAGGGTCCTTTTGACGCAGAGTCGCGGAGACGCAGAGTCTCGCAAAGGAGAAACAGAGGAGTTCTACCGGTGGGTTCTCTGTGTCTCTGCATCTTTTGCGTCTCCGCGTTGAAATCGCTGGCTTTACAAACAGTCTCTCCTATCAATCCGCCTCGCCGCGCGCGTTTCCGGCCAATGCAGAAGGCAGCCATGCTCACCAATCTCACACCCACCTACCATTCCCGCCGCAGCAACGTCCTGGCGACGCGTGGCATGGTCGCCACCAGCCAGCCGCTGGCCGCGCAGGCCGGGCTGGAGATCTTGCGCGCGGGCGGCAACGCCGCGGACGCGGCCATCGCCACGGCAGCCATGCTCAATGTCGTGGAGCCGACCTCCACCGGCGTCGGCGGCGACTGTTTCGCCCTTTACTACGATGCTCGCACCCGCCAGGTGACCGCGCTCAACGGTTCCGGCCGCGCACCCGCCGCCGCGTCGATTGCGGCGATCACCGAACTCGGCTACGTGAAAATGCCCCGCTTCACCGGCCACACCGTCAGCATCCCCGGTGCGGTTGCGGGCTGGAGCGATCTGCTGGAACGCCACGGGCGCATGACCCTGGCCGATGTGCTCCAGCCCGCCATCTGGACTGCCGAAAACGGCTACCCGGTGAGCGAGCTGATTGCCCTGGGCTGGCGCACGCAGGTGCAGAAGCTGCTGCGCGCGCCCGATTGGGTCAGCGGCGACCAGGAAAATGGCCCGCCCCAACCCAGCGGTCACGAGCTGCTGATCGACGGTCGCGCGCCGCAGCCGGGGGAGATCATGCGCATTCCCACCCTGGGCGCCACACTGCGCGGAATCGCGGCGGAGGGCAAGGGGTTCATCTATGGCAGTGACTTTGCGCGCAGATTGAGCGAACATGTGCAGCGCTACGGCGGCTGGATCACGCCGGCCGACATGGCTGCGCACGAGAGCACCTGGGACGAACCGCTCACCGCCGATTACCGGGGCGTGCGTCTCTACGAGTGCCCGCCCAACGGTCAGGGATTGGCCGCTATCATCGCCGTCAACCTGGCCGCCGGTTACGATCTCGCCAGCCTGCCATCGGTGGAGCGGCTGCACCTGATGATCGAGTGCATGCGCCTGGGCTTTGCCGACGCGCAGCAGTGGGTCTGCGACCCGCGCGTCAGCAAGATTCCGCTGGATGGGCTGGCCAGCCGCGCCTACGCCGACGAACGGCGCACAGAGATCGCGACCGCCCGCGCTGCGCAGCAAGTGCGTTACGGCTCGCCCATGGCCGGCTCGGACACCGTCTACCTGAGTGTGGTGGACGGCGAAGGCAACGCGTGCAGCTTCATCAACAGCCTCTACATGGGCACCGGGAGCGGGTTGGTCGTGCCGGGCACAGGGGTGAGCTTGCAGAACCGCGCCAATCTCTTCGATCTGGACCCGGCGCACCCCAACGCCCTTGCGCCCAACAAGCGCCCTTACCAGACCATCATCCCCGCCATGACGGTTTACAATGACGCGAGCGAGTTTGCCGGCGATCTGCACGCCAGCTTCGGTGTCATGGGCGGCTATATGCAGCCGCAGGGTCACTTCCAGATGCTGGTCAACCTGGTCGATCTGGGCATGACGCCCCAGGCTGCGCTCGACGCGCCGCGCTGGGCGCTGGACGGGCCGCACGCCGGGCTGGGTGCACAGGAGCCGGGCGGCCTGGTGCTGATCGAAGAGGGGTGGGACTTTGCCACATTGGCTGCATTGGCGCGGCGCGGCCATCGTCTCCACGCGGTGGACGGTTTCGAGCGCGGGACTTTTGGCGGTGGGCAGATCATCCAGCGCGACCCGGCCAGCGGCGTGCTCATCGGCGGCAGCGACCCGCGCAAAGATGGCTGCGCGGTGGGATGGTAGCAGAGACTTCACAGTTCACAATTCAAAGTTCACAATTCACAATTTGTAGTTTTTAATTCTGAATTGTGAATTGTGAAGTATGAATTGTGAAGTAATTTGTCGTGTAAATTGAATCGGCACCAACCAGACAGGAGTCCGACGATGGATTCGAGCACGGTCAACGTTGACTTTGCCCCCTTCGCCACCAAGATGATGGCGGCGGATTTGCCCCCGATCTTTATCGACACGTTCCGCTTCTATTACGAACAACTCGTGGCCGGCGCAACAGGTTACATCGATCACACCGTGGCCGGGCCAGTGCAGCAGGTCCCCGAATACGCCGATTTGGGCGACGCAGCGATCGCTGCGGGGCGGGCTGCCTTGGCGCGCACCGTGGTGCTCAAACTCAACGGCGGGCTGGGCACCAGCATGGGCATGGACGGTCCCAAGTCGCTGCTTGAGGTGAAGGACGGGCGCACCTTCCTGGACATCATCGTGCAGCAGGTGCGCCATTTGCGCC
>JAPKMV010000710.1 GCA_026645635.1 Caldilineaceae bacterium | reverse complement strand
CCGGAGACCTATCCCGGCCAGGCACGCTGAAGTTATGGCGCAGGGAGGCTATTGTTGCGTGCTGCGTGTTACGTGTTACGTGTCGGGGCGCAGCACGCAACACGCAGCACGCAACACGCAACCGTAGTCCACGCAGGGACGCCACACGACTCAACTACATGATTCTCCGCAACGGACTACATCACCGTGTAGTCCGTAATTGTCGGCGGCGGCGTATAGTGGCGTTATCACAGCAAGGAGCGCCGCGATGATCGCAGACCCCAACGCAACCGGCCTGCACCATCGTGGCCCTGGACAGCCAACCGAAAGCACTGGAGACGCTATGACAAAACAGCCACTTTCCCGCCGCCGCTTCTTGAAGATCACTGGCCTGACCGTCGCCGGCGTGGCGCTGGCCGGTTCGGGTCTGGGCTATACAGCCACCTTGACGCCCGCCGTCGCGACACCAGCATTCCATTTGGAAGGGGAGAACACCATGAACCAGCGCATCCTCGTCACCTACGCCACCCGGGCCGGCTCGACCGCTGAGATCGCCGCGGCCATCGGCGAGAGCCTGGCCGCCCGCGGCTACACCGTGGACGTCACGCCGGTCAAAGAGAAGCCCGATCCTGCCGCGTACGCCGCCGTGGTGCTGGGCAGCGCCATCCGCATGAACGGTTGGCTGCCCGAAGCGGTGGAGTTCGTCAAGACACACCAGGCTGTGCTCGCGGGGCTGCCCGTGGCGCTCTTCACCGTGCATTTGCTCAACACCGGCGACGACGACGCCAGCCGCGCCGCCCGCGCCGCGTATCTCGCTGCCGTGCGCCCGCTGCTGCCGGACGCCGAAGCGGTTTACTTTGCGGGGCTGATGGACTATGCGCGGCTCTCCTTTCTGGACCGGACCATCGCCAAGATGGTCAAGGTGCACGAAGCCGATCATCGCGACTGGGCGGCGATCCGCAGTTGGATGCCCGCGGCGTTGGCCGCGTAGGAGACGAGCTTTCCACACCCGGGGCGAACCTGCCCCATTGCTACGATGCCATTGCAGAGGAATGCCACCATGACCGACAGACCCGCTCAGACCCGCCTGAACCGCCGCAATTTTCTGCGGCTCACCGCTGCCGCCGGCGTCGTCGCCGTGGGCGGCTACGCCCTGGCCGAATTCGCCCCCTGGCTCGACTATGCCGGCCAGGCCGACGCGATCTGGCAGCCGGATGCAGGGACGGCGACGATGCCCGCGAACCTGACGACGCTCGTTCACTACGCCACCCTGGCCGCTAATGGCCACAACGCGCAGCCGTGGCGCTTCGCCCTCGGCGCGGACAGCATCGAGATTCGCCCTGACTCGGCGCGGCGCCTACCGGTCGTGGACCCGCAGGATCGCGAGCTGTGGATCAGCCTGGGCTGCGCGCTGGAGAACCTGCTGCTCGCCGCCCGCGCCCGTGGCTATGCCGCCGACATAACCTATCCCGACGCGGCCGACGTGATCCGTGTCCACCTGACAGCGGATGCGCCGCAGGGCAGCCCGCTCTTCGACGCCATCCCGCGGCGCCAGAACACGCGCACGGCCTACGACGGCCAGCCCGTCAAAACCGCCGACCTCGACCGGGTGCTGGCGACCCCGCTGGAGCCGGGGGTGACGCTGCGGCCCATCACCGCGGCCGGCGACATGGCGCAGGTCCAGGAGTACGTGCGCCAGGGCAACCTGCAGCAGTACGGCGACCGGGCATTCCTGGAGGAGCTGATCGGCTGGCTGCGTTTCAACCAGCGGGAAGCCCTGGCGTTTTACGACGGTCTCTATTCGCGCTGTTCCGGGAACCCGGAGGCGCCGCGCTGGCTTGGGCAGATGTTCGTGGCCAGCGGCAAGCCGGAGCAGCAGGCGGACGCCGATGCGGCCAAACTGAGCGGTTCAGCCGGCGCGTTGGTCATCGCTGCGGGCGCAGACACCCGGTCCGCCTGGGTGCGCACGGGCCAGGTCTACGAGCGGCTGGCGCTGCAGATGACTGCGCTCGGCATCAAGTCGGCCTTCGTGAACCAGCCCATCGAAGTCGCCGCGCTGCGCGGGCAGTTTGGCAGCGCCCTGGGGCTGGCCGCGGCGCAACCGCAACTGCTGCTGCGCTTCGGCTATGCACCCGACCTGCCGCGCTCCCTGCGCCGGCCGGTGGCGCAGGTGCTGGTATAGAGGGTAGGGGACCATATCCTGGTCCCGCTCTCGTTCGGGCTGCTGGCGTTGTTTCCCAAACACGCGCGCAACTGGATCGCCCGCCTGATGGAATGGGGCTTGAAACAGGCCACGCGGCCACCTTACGGGGCAGTCCTGCGCATGGATGCCCAGGGGCCGGGGCGGGCGTTTGTCATGACCGTTGCTCACGACGATGCCTATTTCCTCACCGCCGCGCCCGCCGTGGCGTGCCTCCAGCAGGTGTTCGACGGTGCGATTTGCAAACCAGGCTTGTGGCGACAGGGCAACCTGGTGGAACCGGTGCGGGTCTTCGCCGACCTGGCGCACCTGGGCGTGCGTGTGAGCGTGATCGCATCTTGTGCTTGAGTATGACTGGCGTTCAGCGCCAAAGGCAATCAAACCTATGCCACACAAATTGCTTCGCCCTTTCTTGAGCCTCGCCCTCGTGCTGGCGGGAGCGCTTCTGCTCGTCGCTGGGGCGGAACTGCTGGTGCGCTTCGAGCCGGTGCAGGCGCCGCGGCCGGCAGCCGCCGAGGAATACGTCCAACTGCAAGCCGACGAGCGGCTGTTCACGCTCTTTGCCGCATTGAACGCGGCGGGTTATGACGAGGAGAACAACGAACAGGGCATGTCCGACGTGCGCCGCCAGGTGCGCGCGGCGCTGACCCAACCGGGCGGCGCGACCTCGCCACTGCCGCCAACGCTGCGGCCCTATCTGGCGCTGTGCC
>JAPKMV010000070.1 GCA_026645635.1 Caldilineaceae bacterium | reverse complement strand
GCGGGTGAGAGGGTGAGTAGGTGAATGCACACTCACCCTCTCACCCTCTCACTCTATTCCGCCCGATAGTCACTCAATTCAAAGACGGCCTTGTTCCGTCCGTCCTGGTACTTGATCAACTGATGGGGGGCCGCCTGGGCAAACCAGAGCTTGGAGACGGCGTCGCCGGTGTCCACGTCCACGGCCCAGGTCTGGAACGTGCCGGCGGGCACGGTGATCTCCGCTTCGCCGGTGACGCGCACGGTGGCGCGCTCCAGTTGCGCGGCGATGGGCAGGAAGAAGTTCATCTGGGTGGCGTAGCCCTGCGCCAGCGGTAGCCCGCGCAGGATCATGGGCATCGTCACTATGTCGCGCGCGTCGCTGGGCACGGAGACGCGCTGCACGGTGGTGACGTTGCGTTTGGTGGTCAGCTCCATGTCCACCTGGCCGCTGTTGTACTGGGCATCGACGCTTTCGGCGCCGTCGCGGTCGCTGCGCTCCAGATAGGCGGACTTGGGGCGGAAGCCGGCGTCGCTCATCTTGACGGTGATCAATTCTTCGAGACCCAGCGAATTGACCGACCGTTCCAGCACCCACTCCGGTGCACCGGTTTCATCGGCGCCGGCGGTGAGCAGATAGGTGACGACGCCTCCAGGCTGGCCATCGGCGGTGGTGATGGAGAGCGTGTGCTGCTCGCCCGTCTGCCACGGCGCAGGGCCGAAACGCAGCGGCTGCGGCGTGGCCTGCCCGCTGCAGGCTGTCATCACCAGCGCCGCCATGACCGCCGCAAACAGAATGACCGCCCCTCGCCTCTCCCGGCGCCGTCCCTCGCCCGTTCGGCTGAGATCACGTCGAAGCCTCGCCCCTCGCATCACATCCATTCCCTTCAACCCTCATCTCGATTTGCCCACCAGCCCAACAAGGAAACCATACCATAGAGCAGCAAAAAGAACAGTAAGCCGCCCGTCATACAGAGCCAGCCAAGGAGCGCGCCGCCGAGGCCGTAGAAGAACCAGATCAGCCCGCCGCCGACGACGTAGAGCAGCACAAAGAAGCCGGCGACCAACTGACCCTCGGTGGTGCGGACAAAGCGAACGGGGTCGAAGCCGGCGCGGCGGCGGGTCATCGGGCGCCCACACCTGGTGGGTGAAAAGTAACGCGCATGGGGCAAATCTAGCTGATATGCGCAGCGCGTGCAAACTACAGCATACTCATGGTAGCGGCGGCTCTGACGGCAGCGCAAGCAATGCACGGAGGCGCTGCATATCGACGCCGACAGCACGGGCGCTGTCTAAAGTCCTGACGGCTACCAGGGCTTTTTCGGCAAGCAACTGGACACGCGTTGGTGATTGCAGTGACAGGCCTGAGTCGTGCAAGAGCAAATCGATTGCTGTGTCCTGCAGCCCGAGTGCCAGCCACAGACGGCGATCTAGCTCGAACATATCACTTGCTGAGAGCTTGCCCACTTGATGAACAATGAGGGATGGTTCAACCGCAGCGAGTTTGGGGCGCACAAAGGATGGTCTGGGCAAGCCGGCCAATGCCCAATCCATCAGCACGTGATCCAGCATGGGATCAGCTTTGGTTACCTGCGACGAGATGTACGCAAGCAGCATTTCGGAGCGCACACTGTGATAGACTGCGCTGCTGACCACAACCGCTGGGCGGGTCTTCGTCGCGGAGAGATCGGTAAAGGGGAAAGGGATCAGGACAACGTCACCCCGCCGGTACGCCATAGAGTGTTCTCCAGTCGTCATAGATTGCGTCGCCGGGGTTATCCCATTCCGCCTCGAACGCCTTCAAACCTAGAGACTGCCAGTCTGCGCTCTCTTCAGCCTCGCCAGCCACAACGGTGTCGAGCAACAGTTTCGCTAACACGATACGTTCATTCACGGTGAAATGGCGAACCATGTTGAGCACCTTTGCCACACGTTGTGATCGATCCAGTTCGAGTACAGTCATTTCTCACCTCCTATGGTCATCACGCACATGATCGACAGTGTACTGTAGCCAGCGCCGATGCGCAACAGCTCGTCTCATACAGCGCCGTGATGAAGCCCTTTCACTATGCTCCGCCAGCGCGTGGTAAGATGAATGCACAGATGCATCCGCAAGACCGTTGCTCGCCACCTGATGAGGCCACGAACATGAAACGCCTGTTTGCCCTGCTCCGCCAACGCTGCCCTGTCTGTCTGCAAGGCCCTGTCTTCCGGGGTATCTTTGCCATGCACAGCCATTGCCCCGTCTGCGGCGTGAAGTATGAACGCGAGACCGGCTATTTCCTCAACTCCATGTTCATCGCCTACACCGCAGGCTTCTTCATCCTGGTGCCCACCGCGGTGCTGCTCTATTTTCTCAACGTCAGCCTGCTTGTCTTCTCCACCGCGATCATTCTGGAGACGGTGATCATTTACCCGCTGCTCTTTCGCTATGCGCGGCTGGTTTGGATGCATGGCGACCAAGTGCTGGATCCGCGCACGGCGGAGGAGCAGGATCAACCCACCCGGATGTGAAGGAGCCGACCTATGAACCATGCCACCGCCTCACCCATCCCGCTCGAATTCCCGCCCAGTTTCTCCGCCTTTGCCGAGCACCGCTCCATCCGCTACTTCTTGCGTGAGCCGCTGGCCGCAGGCCATCTCGACCTGATCGTCGAGGCGGGGCGCCGGGCGCCGACCGACGCCCAGGGCCACATGTACAGTTTCGTGCGCATCACCGACCCGGCGCTGCGCGACGAGATCGCCACGCGCTGCGCCAACCAGCAGCACATCCGCGACGCCGCGGAGTTCTTCGTGGTCTGCCTGGACGTGTATCGCCTGCGCCTGCTGGTGGAGCACCGCGGCGGTGACTGGGGTATGGAGGCGCGCATCAGCCTGATCTATGGCGCCAGTGACGCCACGATGGTGGCGCAGAACATGGTGGTCGCCGCGGAGTTGCTTGGCTACGGCACCTGCTACATCGGCGCAGTGCAGAACGCGACGGACGAGATCGCCCGGCTGCTGCACCTGCCGGCGGGTGTGCTGCCGCTCTACGGGCTGTGCATCGGCGTGATCGACGAGGCGCAGAAGCCGCCGCTGCGCCCGCGGGTGCCGCGAGATCTCTGCTTCTTCGAGAACGGCTACCCGGCGGCGTTTGCACCGGAAGACCTGGATCGCACCTACGCTGCGATGAGCGTCAAGCGCGACTGGTTCCTGGCGCTGAGCAGCTACTTCGCCACCGGCGGCACGATGCAGAAGCGCGAGCCGATCATGGCGCGGGCGTGGGCGCAGCAGGGGCTGGCGCCGCGGGAGATGAGTGGGTGAGGGGGTGAGCGGGTGACAAGGATACGCCTTCTTACCAGCGCTGGCATACTTACAGCTTAGGCCATTTGATGCCCCTCCTCATCATTCACAGGGGAGCAGCAACGTCCTCCACTTGCAGCCCTGATATCCGCGAAAAGTGGCGCGTGTTGTGTGTCAGCAAAGTCAGGTTGTGATATAGGGCCGTTGCTGCAATCAGCAAATCAGGGTTGCCGATCAATTGACCTACAACCCAATCGGTGTCGACAAGATGCTTCATAGATCCACAGGGGGACGGTAGGATTGGTCACGCTGCTCACGCACGGCGTGGATAAACGCGTCCGCGTCGACGTCATGCCAACTCCCTGCGGCATTGGCGAACGCCTCCAGGTCTGGCTTGGGCTTGCTGTGTACGCCATTGGCTGTGTCTGAGATGTCGTCTTTGGCGCTGCGATCGGTTTCGTCCGCAACGATGCTGTCGAGCAGCAACTTGGCCAAGACGATGCGTTCGTGCGCGGTGAAGTTGTGGACAACGTCCAGGACTTTGGTGACACGCGATGATAGGCTCACATCGAGTACAGTCATTATTTCCCTTCCCGTGTGAATCGGCGGCTATACTGAAGTCCAAAGAGGATTACCGTGACACATTTCACGCAAGGCCACCATGCACTTTGACGCCCTTTGCCTGGCCTGCATGGCCAGCGAACTGACCAGCGCTCTCGCCAACGGCCGCGCCCAGCAGGTGCTCCTGGCGGACGCGCACAGCGTGGGCATCGAGTTCTACGTGGGCGGGCAGCGGCGCAACCTGCTGCTCTGCGCCGACCCGGCCGCACCGCGCATCCATCTCGTCACGCACAAGCTGCGCCGCGGGGTGGAAGGCGAGACGCCGCTGCTCTTGCTCCTGCGCAAGCATGTGCGCGACGCGGTCCTCACCGCTGTGGCGCAGCCCGACCCAACGGAACGCGTGCTGCGCCTGACCTTCAGCCACAAGAGCCACGGCGCGGTGATCCTCCTCGCCGAACTGATCGGGCGGCAGGCGAACCTGCTGCTGCTGCGCCCGGACGGCCGCATCCTGGCCTGTCTGCATCCGGGCGTCGTGGGCGCGCGGGCGCTGCTCCCCGGCCGCCTCTATGCGCCGCCGCCCGCACAAACCAAGCTGCCGCCGCTGGATGACGGCAGCGCGGACTATTATGTGCGGCTGGCGGCCCTGTTGGCGCAGACCGGCACGCTCTGGAAAGTTCTCGTGGACGGCGTGGCGGGCATGAGTCCGACGGCGGCGCGGGAAATCGCCCGCCGCGCCGCGGGCGATGGCGCGGCGCGCACACCGGCGGACGTGCTGGCGGTGGCGCAGGCACTGCAGGAACTCTGGCTGCCGGCGCAGCAGGGCGGCTGGCGCCCCGGTGTGCTGGAGAACGCGGACGGCAGGGCGGCGGCTTATGCGCCCTATTTGCTCCACGGCGCGGGCGTATTCCGCCTCACGGAAGATCTGAGCACGGCGGTCGTCCAGGTTCTCCAGGTGACAGATGGTTCCGGCGCGGGTGGGACGCCGTCTGCCAGCGCTGCCGCACCCGCGGATCCGTATGCCGCGCAGCGGGCGGCGATGGCGGCGGTGCTGCGCCGGGTGCGCGGGCAGGTGCAGCGCCGGCTGGATGCCCTGGCCGGGGATGAGCCGGCGCCGGGCGCGGCGGCCCAGGTGCGCGCTCAGGCCGAGTGGCTGCTGGCGCTGGCCAGCCAGGTGGCGCCGGGCCAGACTGTGCTGGAAGTGGCGCTGGACGACGGCGCATTCCTGCAAATCCCGCTCGACCCGGCGCTGCCGCCCGTGGTGCAGGCGGAGCGGCTCTTCAAGCGCGCGGCGAAGCTGGAGCGGGCGGCGCATTTCATCCCCCAGCGCCGGCAGCAGTTGCGCGAAGATCTGGACTTTGTGGATCAGCTTGCCTACGATCTGGCGCAGGCTGCGAACCAGCCGGAGATCGCGGCGGTGCGCACTGCCCTGGTGAGCGCGGGGCTGCTGCCGGCGGGCAAGCGGGCGCAGCCGGCGGACGGTACGCGACCCGCCGGGCCGCTGCGGGTGATGAGCGCGGGCGGCTTCGAGATCCTTGTGGGGCGCAACGCGCGGCAGAACGAGCAGGTCACCTTCAAGCTGGCGGCGGGGGAGGACCTTTGGCTCCACGCGCGGGGCGTTCCCGGCGCGCATGTGGTGGTCAAAACGGCGGGCCGCCTGCCCGATGAAGCCACCATCGACCAGGCCGCGCGGCTGGCGGCGTATCACTCCAGCGCCCGCGGCGAGACGCGTGTGGATGTCATCGTGACGACGCGGCGCCACGTTCACCGCGCGCCGGGCGGTCGCCTCGGACAAGTGACTGTGGGTGAGGAAACCGTGCGGACCGTGCCAGGGATAGACCGCGGATTCGACGGATGAGGCGGATTTACGCGGATTCCTGATTTTGTCCGCGAGAATCCGTCCTATCCGCCAAATCCGCGGTCTATCTATCTCAATCCACTTGAATGCCGCCGCGGCGGGCGCGGCGCTGCTCCCGTTCTGTAAACTGCGGTGCTTCGTCGCCGTCGATCATCTGGTCGAGGACTGCGCGCAGGGCGAGCAGGCTCTCGCGGCGGGCAGCGCCCGCGTGAACCCAGAAATCTTCGGAGAGGCCGAGGTCGTTGTGGCGCACTTCTTCCAGCATGCCGGTGGCGCCTTCGAGCAGCCACAGCCAGGCGTTGAACGCGCCTTCCCGGTCGGATGCCGGCCGCCGTGCCGTCGAGCCGTACTGGGGGCGGTAGCCCTGCGCCTGGGCGCGTTGGCGCGCCGAGTGCGCCGGTTCACCGTACAAATCCTCGTACAGGTCATCGTATTCGTCGGCGTTGTCTTTGGCGTTTGCGTTGGATTTTGGCATGGTTGGCACGCTTTGCGGGTATGGTTTTAGTCTGGTCTGGTCACGATGGCGCGCATGACCTTGTAATCTTGCGCGCCAAAGCGGTATTTGTACTCTTCGTTGCCCTGCATGAAGTCGAACTCGCGGCAGCCTGCGGCAATCGCATACTGGATGGCGTAGGCCAGCAGCACCCAGCCGGGGCTGAGCTGCGCATGGGACTCCGGGTCATAGCCGGAGTTGTAGAGCCAGAAGCGGCGGCCGTATTCGAAGGCGTAGAGCGTCGCCGCCTTCTCCCCGTCGATGGTCAAAAAGAAGAGGCGCAGCCGGTCAGCGTCCAACATGCGCCTGGCAACGCCCAGAAAGAAGCGGCGCATGGCCGGCGTCATAAAGTCAGCCTTGTCGGCGCGGCTGGCGCGCTGCAAGGCCACAAAGTCGTCCACTTCGGCTTCCAGCGCGTGGGTGCGGTCGACCATCAGGAACTGCACCTGCGCCTCGCGTTCGACGCGGCGCTGCTTGCGCCGGATCTCGTGGCGCTGCTTCTTGTCGACCTGCTCTTGCAGATAGTCATCGTAGCGCAGCGGCAGCTTGAACTGGGGTGCGGTGTCTTCCTGGAAAACCTGGGTGGGCCAGCCGTAGGCGGCGGTCAGCGTCGGCAGCAGGTGATGGGTCAAACTCTCCTCGGGCAGGTTGCAGAGGTCGAGGATGTCCCACGCCGGCGCGGCGGGGCTGGCCAGCCACGCCAGCAGGTCGGCGGTGACTGCGCTTTCCCAACCCGGCTCGACGATCAGGTCGAGATAGTCGCTCACTTCGATGCAGCCGACGAAGTGCACTTCCCGTTTGCCCGCGGTGGGGCCTTCGGTGCGCAGGACGATGTAGAGGGGCGCAATGCCGACCAGCGCGCCGGTGTCAGCGCGGCGAAAGGCGAGGATCCACAGGTCACCCTGGCCAAGAAACTCCCACCAGGTGGTCTGCCATTCATAGGTCGAGAAAAAGTTGTCGAACCGTGTGCGCTGCACGAGCGGGTTCCATTCGGCGGCCAGCGCGGCAAAGCCATCGACGGGCGCGTCGGGGCCGTAAACGCTCAGCCGCAGCGCGCCGTTCGCAGCCGCAGCGCCTGGCGTAGGCGCACTGTTGGTTTCCTGCATGACAACCTGGCTGTCCATCATTTCCTGACTGCTGTCCCTGTTGCTCCGATACGACCGTTGATCGCATTCGCGGTGCACAGCGAATGCCCGGTCGTCAGTATAGTGCAGAGTGCGGCGCGCCGAAAGTAACACTGTTCACGTTGCGCCGCTTCAGGCGGGCGCGGCTATGGCGGCGGTGGGTTGCCCTGGCCGTGCTGGTTGATGATCACCACGATCAGCGCAATCACCGCGATGGCGCCCAGCATGACGCCCAACCAGATCAGTGCGTTGGCCCAATCCGGGTTCAAGCCGGAGCCTGGGCGGCTGTCGTATACGACTGGCTCGCCATTGGGCAACGACTGCACGGTCACTCTGAGACCGCTCATTGTCTCCGTGGGCGTGGGCGACGGCGACGCAGTGTCGGTCGGCATCGGCGTGGGCGTCAACGTGGGGGAGGGCGACGGCGTCGGCGTGGCGGTAGGCGGCCCCGTGGGCGTCGGCGTCACTTCCGGGTAGCAGACGCGCATGATGACATTGTCGACGAATTCCCAGGTGCGCAGACCGTTGCCGTCGTTCCAAACGTTGAAATAGAGCAGCAGATTCCTGCCAATGTAGGGCGTGAAGTCGATGAACTGTTCGATATACGCGTTGGTGTTCTGGCGCGTGCGGCGCAGCACGGCGAAGGTGCTCAGATCCGGGTTGAGCAGGATCACCTCCTGGCGGTCTACAAAATCGTTGACCACGCCCAGCGGCGCCTCCTCGGTGCGCGAAAACGCCCACCAGCGGAGCTGCGCGATGATGGCGTCTTTTGGGATGAAGATCGGCTGGCGGATCGAGGAAAAGGAATGGCGGTCGGGCGCGGGCGGTTGGACGCCCAAGCGCACGGCGCGTAACCCCTGCTGCACCGGGTCGCTGACGAAAACCGGCCGCACCGAGGTTTCGCCAAAGACCCAGAAGCCGTTCTGCTCGAAGCTGCCGTTGACGATCACGTTGTCGATGCAGCCGGCGATGGGCGTGGGCGGAATCGGCGTGTCGGTGGGGGTGGGTGGAATCGGCGTTTGGGTCGGCGTCACACCGGGGTTGACCACATTATAGGAAAAGTTGGGACCGCCGTTGGTGTTGGCGTTGATCGTCATCAGGTCGGCGTCCGCCGGTGCGATGGTGAAGACATCGCCCGACGTGAAAACGTAGTAGCGCACGGTGGCACCGGCGGGAAAACCAGGGATCGGCGCCGAGAAGACGTTGCCGCCGCCGTTCATCCTGACCACTGTGGAGGTGGCGAAGTTATCGATGCTGTAGCGCAGCCAGACGCCCTGACCCGGCGGCAGCGCAATGTTGGTCTGCGCAGTGATGTTGACCGGGTTCGCCGCGATCACGGGGTTAGGTGGGACACTGACGCTGCTGACACTGGCCGCTGGGCCGAAGAACTGGAAGATGACACCGCGGTCATTGCCATTCCATTTGAAGGCGTAGTGCGCGCCCTGGACATGGTTGAAACTGCTGTTGCCGCCAGCCTGATTCAGGCCACCAAAAATCTGGCCAATGTTGACAAAGGCGCCGTTGCCAAACCAGGCGTCCGCCCCGCTAAAGAACTTGAATTCGCTGGACGCATCGCTGGGGTCGTTGATTTGACCGGTGAGAAAAACAAAGGTGTTGCCCAGGCTGGTGGTCATGGGCCAGGGACGGCGCCCCAGCCGTTCAGTTCCGCGCGCACCTGTTCGCCGGCGCCCGCTGCCAGCCGCGCCGATGCGAGCAGCAGGCCAAGCACAAACAGGGCGACATATGCACCGCGAAAACGCTGCATCAACCTTTCCCCACGTGGCATCGAGCATCACTCCTGGGCAGTTTGCGCATGGCCCATCGCCTGTAACAGGCTGCGGTTTGGTTGGCTGGGCGCCAACCCTATCTGCGATTGTATGCATTGCCCCAGGAATGTCAAGGAAGCAGCAGACAAGTTGACAACCCTGGGAGGCGCCATTACAATTTGCCCAACGTTCCGCATGGCAACTCGCCCAATTGTCAACAGCATACTGACACCTCACCACCATGAAGGAGAAATTGACTATGGATCGTCGCGAATTTTTGACGAGTATGGCTACCAAGGCGGCTGGCGGCGCCGTGATCGGCCTTGCGGCTGGCTGTTCCTTTGGCGCCACGCCGGCCGCGCAGGAAGTGCAGGAGGCGGTCGCCCAGGATGCGGCGCTGCCCGAATTGCGCTGGGATATGGCCACCAGTTGGACGCCGGCCGTGGATATCCTTTTCGGCGGGGCCCAGCTATTTGCCGATATTGTCAACACCATGACTAGCGGCAAAGTTGTGATCACACCGCGCGCTGCGGGCGAACTGGCGCCGGGCACCCAGGTGCTGGACGTGGTGCAGCAGGGCGCCGTGCCCATCGGCCACACCGCCTCCTACTACTACATCGGCAAGTCGCCGGCCACTGCCTTCGCCACCTGTCTGCCCTTCGGCTTGACGGCGCAGCAGCAGAACGCCTGGTTCTACGGCGGCGGCGGTCTGGAAGTGATCCAGCAGTTCTACACCAGCAAGTTCAACGTGCTGCCGCTGCCTGCGGGCAACACCGGGATGCAGATGGGCGGCTGGTTCCGCCGCGAGATCAACACGGTGGCCGATCTCCAGGGCTTGAAGATGCGTATTGCCGGTCTGGGCGGCCAGGTGATGGCCAAGCTGGGCGTCAACGTGCAGGTGCTGCCCGCGGGCGAAATCTTCCAGGCGATGCAGACGGGCGCCATCGACGCCGCTGAGTGGGTTGGCCCCTACGACGACCAGAAACTGAGCCTGAACCAGACGGCGGAATTCTACTACCGGCCCGGCTGGTGGGAGCCGGGTTCTACCCTGGAAGTCAACATCAACCTGGACGAGTGGAACAAGCTGCCGGAACTGTACCAGGCTGCGATCGAGACCGCTGCGGCCCAGGCGAACCTGGTCATGCTCTCCCGCTATGAGGCGGCGAACGACCAGGCGCTGGCCGAGTTGGTGGCGGGCGGCACGCAGTTGCGCGAGTACAGCCCGGAAATCATGAATGCCGCCTATGCCGCGTGGCTCGAGTTGGTCGACGAGTTCTCCGCGGCCGACGCCGATTTCAAGGCGATCTACGAGCAGTGGAACGCGTTCCGCACCCGCATCTACAATTGGAACAAGACGAACGAATTCGCCTTCACCTCGTTCGTCTACAACC
>JAPKMV010000709.1 GCA_026645635.1 Caldilineaceae bacterium | reverse complement strand
GCGTTCATGGCCGCGCTGCGCACAGGCGACGCCTCCCACATTCGCACGCCGCTGCACGAAGGGGTGCGTTCCACGGCGCTGGCGCTGGCTGCCAACCACTCTGCAGCGACCCAGGCCGCCGTTGACTTTGAGACCTTTCTTGCCGAGGAAATCCGATGAACATGTCACGTCCCACCGTCGCCCTGGTCTGCATTGCCCGCCCCACCTTCGACGTGCCGCTGGCACAGAGCATGGCCGATCGTGCAGCCGCGCAGTTGGCCGAACAGTTCACGCTGGTGGGCAGCGGTGCGACGCTGGTCATGGACGCTGCGGCCGTCACAAACGCCGCGCAGACGCTGGCCGGCGCCCGCTTCGACCTGCTGGTGCTCTTTCAAGCCAGCTTTGCCGACAGTTCGATGGCCGTGTCATTGGCGGAGATCGCGGCGGCGCAGCACGCGGCGGTGCTGCTTTGGTCCGTGCCCGACGCACGCGACGGCGGGCGGCTCCGGCTCAACAGCCTCTGCGGCATCAACCTGGCCGGCCACGCGCTGATGCTGCGCCAGATCCCCTACGATTACGTCCACTGCGCGGTGGAGGACCCGGCGGCGATGACGAAGGCAGCGCTGCTGGCGCGCGCGGGGCGCGCCCGGCGCCTGCTCCACGGCGCGATCGTCGGGCTGGTGGGCGAGCGGCCCGGCGGCTTCGAGACTTGCGACTATGCGCCGGCAGATCTGGCCGCGCTCTTCGGCGTGCAGGTGCAGCCCATTGCGCTGACGGAGACGCTGCACAAGGCTGCCAGCGCGGACCCCGCCGCCCGCCAGCCTTTTCTCGACCTTGTGGCACAGCTCATGCCGAACCTGGCCGAGTTGGACAGCAAGGCCGTGGCAGGCACAGCCGGTGTCTACGCGACCCTGCGCGCCGAAGTCGACGCGCGCAGCCTGAGTGGCGTGGCGGTGCGCTGCTGGCCGGAGTTCTTCACCGAACTCGGCTGCGCGGCCTGCGGCGCCATGAGCGTGCTGGGCGAGGAGGGCTGCCCGGCAAGCTGCGAGGCCGACGTCAACGGCACGGTGACGACTCTGCTCCTCCAGCATCTGGCGGGCGAGCCGGCCTTTCTCACCGACCTGGTCTCCATCGACGCGGCGAGTGACACTGGCGTGCTCTGGCACTGCGGGCTGGCGCCCAGCAGCATGGCCGACCCGGCCGTGGGCGTGCGTGGGACGGTGCACAGCAACCGCAAGCTGCCGCTGCTCTTCGAGTTTCCGCTCAAGCCGGGGCGCGTCACCCTGGCGCGGCTGCATCGCCGCAGCCTGACGGGCGGCATAGCGGGCTATCAACTGGCCATCGGGGGCGGGGAAATGGTGCAGGCGCCGCGCAGCTTCGGCGGCGCCAACGGCGTGATCCGCTTCGACTGCCCGGCCACGACCCTGCTGGAGCGGGTGATGCGCGCCGGGCTGGAGCATCATGTCAGCATCGTTTACGGCGATGTGCGAGAGGAGTTACGCGCCTTTGCGCGGATGGCGGGGTTGGAGGTGCTGGAGCTGACAACTTGTTGATTTGCGCTCCACGGTCGCTGCACGCTGCGTCAATCTACCCAGTTCACTACTCTCAGCCCGGGAATCTGCTGAAAGTGGCGCACATTCCTGGTTACAAGGACAGCCCGTTCTGCAAGACAGATGCTCGCAATCAAGAGGTCCGCACGACCTATCTTGCGGAGGGCTGCATTGGTCCGAAACTGGTCAAAATTCGCGCCGGCTTTGGCACCAAGCGGCAGAATCTGAATCTGCGCCAGCAGGTCTTCGGTGAGCGCAAGTAGCTGCTGGGCACGCAGAAGCTCGGTGCCCGTCTCTGCCTTCAAAGCGAAGTCAAAGCGGCCACGCAACAGCTCGATCTTCGTGATGACAGTCGTCACCACGTCCGGATCATCGATTTGGCGAAGTCTTTGTATGACGCGAGGATGACCAGCATGCAGATGGGTCAGCGTGTCGGTGTCAAGAACAAACATCTAGGCTATGTCCGCAGCTTCTGTTTCCGATCGTCCTCGCTGCAGATAGATATCAGCGCGCAGAGTAGCCAGAGTCTCGTCGGAAGCCAATGCTCCGGCCTGTTGGAGCAGAATCATGCGGCTATCTTGGCTACGCAGCCAGTCATCGATTGCACTTTTCAGAAATCGCCATGTTTCTTCAATTCTGCGCGCAGGCATCTGGCCCGACCTGGCTTGCCGCTCCACAGTTTCTTTTGGTAGACGTAGGTAGTCGGCAACTTCATCCAGAGTCAGAACATCATAGGTAGCTTGGAAGTTATGCATATCTCGGCTCTCCGACGACAACAAATATTCCCATGATCTGTACTGATTGTACCATCTCACTGGCGCAGAAAGCGAACGTCCTGAAAGGAGCACCATGCATCCCAGTCCCGTTCTGAACCAACTCGGCTACCCGCCTGACGCCCGCCTGGTGATCTTCCACGCCGACGACGTGGGCATGTGCCACGGCAGCAACCGCGCCTTTGTGGAACTCTTCGACGCGGGCATTGTGCGCAGCGGGTCGATCATGGCGTGCTGCCCGTGGGCGCCGGAGATGCTCGCCATCGCCCGCCAGCGCCCGGAACTGGACCTGGGCGTGCACCTGACGCTCACCAGCGAGTGGGCCGGCTACCGCTGGGGGCCGCTGACGAGCCGCGGCCCGGCCAGCGGGCTGGTGGACGAATTCGGCTGTTTCTGGCCCAACCTGGACAGCTTTCCGCCCCACCTGAACATCGAAGCCGCCAAAGCCGAACTGCGGGCGCAGGTGGCGCTGGTGCAGCGCGCCGGCGTCAGCTTCAGCCACGTAGATGCACACATGGGCGCGGCGCTGCTGCCGGCCTTCTTGTCCACCTATGTCGAGTTGGGGCTGGCCCACGGCGCCGCGCCCTTTATCCTGC
>JAPKMV010000708.1 GCA_026645635.1 Caldilineaceae bacterium | reverse complement strand
CCAGCGCACCGCCGCCGGGTCGAGCGTCCCGTCCGTGCAGGCCAGCGCCACGGCCAGCAGGTCGGTAGCCAGCAGCGGCAGCACAGCCTGCGTCTCCGGGTCGCCGAAGCGGCAGTTGAATTCCAGCACGCGCGGGCCGTCGGCCGTCAGCATCAGGCCGGCGTAAAGCACGCCCACAAAGGGCATGCCTTCCGCGGCCAAGCCATCCACCGTGGGCTGCAACACCGTCTCCACCATGGCCTGCACCATTGCTGTGCTGCACACCGGCGCCGGCGCGTACGCGCCCATGCCGCCGGTGTTGGGGCCGCGGTCGCCATCGAGCAGCCGCTTGTGGTCCTGCGCCGGGATCATCGGCGCCACGGTGCGGCCATCGCAGAAGGCCATCAGCGAGACTTCGGGGCCGCTGAGCCGCTCCTCGATGACGATCTCATGCCCGGCCGCGCCGAAGACGCCCTCCACCAGCATCGACCGCACCGCGGCGGCGGCTTCCTCCGGCGACTCCGGCAGGATCACGCCCTTGCCCGCGGCCAGACCCGAGGCCTTGATCACCACCGGATACTCCACGGCGGCCAGGTGCGCCAGCGCGGCGTCCACGGCGGTGAAGGCCGCGTAGCGGGCGCTGGGAATGGCGTGGCGCGCCATGAAGTCTTTGGCGAAGACCTTCGACGCCTCGATCTGCGCCGCGGCCCGGGAGGGACCGAAGCAGCGGATGCCACCCGCGGCCAGCGCGTCGGCAATGCCCTCAGCCAGCGGCGCCTCCGGCCCGACGATCACCAGGTCGATCTGGCGACTCTGGCAGAAGGCCACGAGCGCCTGATGGTCGTCCACATTCAGCGCCACGTTCTCGCCCAGGCCGCGGGTGCCCGGGTTGCCCGGCGCGATGTAAAGCCTATCCAGCAGCGGCGACCGCGCCACCTTCCACGCCAGCGCGTGCTCGCGCCCGCCCCCGCCGACAATCAAAACGTTCATCGTGCGATTCCCCTCTCGAAGCCGGTCTTGACGGTGCGCAGATCGACCGGCACTGGATAGCAGCCCGTGAAACAGGCTTGACAGAAGCCTTCGCTCCGGCCCACGGCGCGCATCATGCCGTCAAGCGACAAAAAGTGCAGCGAGTCTGCGCCAATGTGGGCGCAAATGTCCTCCACGCTGCGCCGGTGGGCGATCAGGTTGTCATACGCGCCCATGTCCACGCCCATGAAGCACGGGTGGGCGATGGGCGGGCAGGTGATGCGCACGTGCACTTCGCTGGCGCCCGCCGCGCGCAGCAGGCGGATCAGCGGGCCGGTGGTGTTGCCGCGCACGATGGAGTCGTCGATCACCACCAGCCGCTTGCCCGCCACATTCTCGCGGATCACGTTGAACTTGAGCGCCACGCCCCGTTTGCGCAGCGAGTCGGTCGGCTCGATAAAGGTGCGGCCCACGTAGCGATTCTTGATGAAGCCGTCGTTGAAGGGGAGGCCGGCGACCCGGGCAAAGCCCACCGCGGCAGGCAGCGACGAGTCGGGCACCGGGATCACCACGTCGGCTTCCGGCGTGGCCTCGGCGGCCAGTTCCTCGCCCAGCCGCTGGCGCACGTGGTGCACGTTCAGCCCGTCCCACACGTGGTCGGGCCGGGCAAAGTAGATGTGCTCGAAGATGCACATGGCTGCCGGCTCCACCGGCGGCAGCGCCTGCATGAAGACCAGCGCGCGGCGGTGCATCGCCACGATCTCCCCCGGCTGCACATCGCGGATGGCGCTGCAGCCCAGCGTTTGCAGCGCGCCGGTCTCCGAGGCCGCCGCAAAGCCGCCGTTGGGCAGCACGCCCACGCAGAGCGGGCGGAACCCCCACGGGTCGCGCACCGCGTAGATGCGGTCGCGGGTGAGGATCACCAGCGAGTAGGCGCCCACCCAGCGGCTCATGGCGGAGCGGATGCGGTCGGTCCACGTGGCGCCGTGGTTGCGCGCCAGCATCATCGTCATCACCTCGGTGTCGGAGGAGGAGGAGAGGCCCACGCCCTGGCGCATCAGCTCGGCGCGCAGGTCGGCGGAGTTGACCAGGTTGCCATTGTGCGCCAGCGCCAGCGGCCCGTGGATCGTCTCGATCACAAAGGGCTGCGCGTTGCGGATCGACGAGGAGCCGGTGGTGGAGTAGCGAGTGTGGCCAATGGCAAGCTGGCCGTGGAGGTCGTCCAGCGTCTCCTGGCGGAAGACCTGGTTGATCATGCCGATGTTCTTGTAGAGCGACATCGCCTGGCCGTCGGACACGGCGATGCCCGCCGCCTCCTGCCCGCGGTGCTGCAGCGCAAAGAGGCCAAAGAAGGTGAGCCGCGCCGCGTCCTCTTCCGGCGTGAAGAGGCCGATCACCCCGCATTCCTCCTGCGGGTGCTCGTCGGCAAGCCAGTGTTCGGCAGGCAGGTCATGCAGCGAGACGTTTGGCTCACGCAGAGACGCCAAGTCGCCAAGGGTTTCATCGGCGACTCCGCCTGTTTCTTGGCGCCTTTGCGTCTTGGCGTGAGACTGTATTTCATTCATAGCGTGAGAATCCGTTCGATCTTCGCGTGCAGGGTGGCGTAGTCGCCTTCCACCAACGTGACGTGGCCGAGCTTGCGCCCCGCCCGCGGCGCCTTGCCGTAGTCGTGCAGATGCGCGCCGGGGATCGCCAGGATCGCGGCGCGGTCGGGCAGTTCGCCGATCAGGTTGACCATTGCCGCGTTGCCGCGCGGCGCGGTGTCGCCCAAGGGCAGGCCGCAGACCGCGCGCAGGTGATTCTCGAACTGGGACGTGACTGCCCCTTCGATGGTCCAGTGGCCGGAGTTGTGGACGCGCGGCGCCATCTCGTTGGCCAGCAGCATATCTCCAAACTGGAACAGTTCGATGGCCAGCACGCCGACGTAGTCCAGCCATTCCAGCACGCGGCCGGCGTAT
>JAPKMV010000707.1 GCA_026645635.1 Caldilineaceae bacterium | reverse complement strand
CGCGCATCAACCAGGGCAGGTAGAGCAGGGCCAGGATCATCTGCCAGGTGAGCCAGGACGCCAGCGACAGCCAGGTGCGCCGGGTCAGCAGCGCCCGCCCAACCACGAAGAGGTTGAGCGCCAGGATCACGAACGCCGCGTAGTAGTGGGTGTGGAGCGCCAGCCAGCCCGCGGCGATGTAGGCGGCGGCCCACGGCCAGCGCTGCCGCTGCAAAGCCTCCAGGGCGAAGTAGACGGTGGCGGTGGTGAGCGCCAGGCTCATGGCATACATGCGCGCATCCTGGCTATGCCAGATGGCGTAGGGGCTGAGCGCCAGCAGGAAGGTCGCCAGGACGGCCAGCCAGGGGTGAAAGCCGAGCCGCCGCGCCAGCCGGTAGAGCAGCGCGGCGGCCAGCACACCCCACCAGACGCCGAGAAAGCGCAGGCTGAATTCGCTGTCGCCGGCCAGCCCCAGCCAGGGTTTGAGCACGAAGTAGCTGGCCACCGGGTGCGGCTCGCGCAGGGCGATGGTGTCGCCGACGATGACGGCGTAGTCGTTCTGGACGAAGAAGTAGCCGAAGGCTTCATCCCCGCGCAGTTCCTGGGCGCCCAGGTTCGCCACGCGCAAGGCAAAGGCGAGCAGGAGCACGGCGAGCAGGGTGAGGCGCACAAGGTGGAGCGATGGCTGAGTTGGCGCAGTTTTCGCAAGCATGATCGGCAACTTTATCACGGCCCTGCACCCCTGCCCAACTGCGCCGCCGGGGGATTTGGATCGCGATAGGGACGAAAAGCAGCGAAAGACGCGAAAGGCGCGGCGGCGCAGCTTGTCTTCGCAGACGAGGCCGGTGTAGATAGGCCGTGACGCCTGGCCGGCGCAGGACGCGCAAGGCTTGGCGGCGCAGCTTGCTTTCGCGCCTTTCGCCCATTCCGCGCCTATCGCGATCCAAACCGCTTCACCCAAACCGGCAACTGGCCTTTAGGATGAAAGGTGACTTGGCGGGCCATGCTGTACGTGGTACAGTTGACGCAGCAAATGCACATCCGCCGGGTCATCCGGCTTGCTCGTCGAGTAAATTATGTCAACCAAAGAAATGATGCACAACGAATTCGGCGCCATCACCCTGGAGCCGGCGCCGCCGGTGAACGGCAGCAACCTGACGCGGGGCCGGCGCCCGGAATGGCTGCGCGTGCGCGCCACCACCAGCCCCAAATACGACGAACTCAAGGGGCTGTTTCGCGGCAAACATCTCCACACGGTCTGCGAGGAGGCGATGTGCCCCAACATAGGCGAATGCTGGGGCCGCGGCACGGCAACCTTCCTGCTCATGGGCGACACCTGCACCCGCTCCTGCGGCTTCTGCAAGATCAAGACCGGGCGCCCATCGCTGCTTGACCCGGACGAACCGCGCCGCGTGGCGGAGTCAATCCAGGCGATGGGGCTGCACCACGCGGTGCTCACCAGCGTCAATCGCGACGAGCAAGCCGACGGCGGCGCGTGGGTCTTCGCCGAAAGCCTCTACTGGATCCGGCGGCTCTCGCCCGGCTGCACGGTGGAGGTGCTGATCCCCGACTTCAAGGGCGACTGGGCTGCGCTCCAGGTGGTGATGGACGCCCGGCCGGAAATCCTCAACCACAACACGGAGACCGTGCCGCGGCTCTACCGCACGGTGCGGCCCCAGGCGAAATATATGCGCAGCATGGAACTGCTCCAGCGCGCCAAGCGCATGGACGGCGAGGCGCTCACAAAGTCGGGCATCATGGTGGGGCTGGGTGAAACGTGGGACGAGATTCTCCAGGTGATGGACGATCTGCGTGCCCACGACGTGGACATCATGACCATCGGCCAGTACCTGCAGCCGAGCCGCTTTCACCTGCCGATCCAGCGCTACTACACGCCGGACGAATTTGCAGAGTTGAAAACCGAAGGTGAGCGCCGCGGCTTCAAGTGGATGGAAAGTGGCCCGCTGGTGCGGTCGAGCTATCACGCCGACGGGCAGGCGCATTTGAGTCCGCGGAAGGTAGAGATTGGAGATTAGGAGATTGAGAGATTAGGAGATTAGGAGCAAGACCATTCAAATAAGAACAAGGCGATCTTTCTGGTTTACACTTTGAGTGTCAAGTCCAAAGCACCAGGAGGATCGCCTTATGGGATACAGGTTACGGGAAATCGAAGCCGACTGCAAGTTCAGCCAGGAATTGAAGTTGGAAGTCATCGAGGAAATTGTGCCGTTGTCCACGATCAAAGCGGTATTGGAGAGCGAAGGGTGCTGCGAGAAGCGGGAACGAAAGCTGAACATGGCCGTGACTGTGTTGTTCCTCATTGTCATGCATCTGCATAGCCACCTCTCGATGGGTGCGGCGATGCGCAAAGCCAGCAAGGGATTACGTTACATTTGGCCAAACCCGGATGCTGAGTTTGCTGGGGCGAGCGCCTTGAGCTATCGCCGCTATCAATTGGGGGCGCGGCCGATGGTGTCATTGTTCCACCGTATCTGTCAGCCGATGGCCACAGCGGAGACACCGGGCGCCTTCCTCTTTGGTCTGCGCCTGATGGCGATTGATGGCACTGTGGAAGATGTAGCAGACACCCCAGCGAATGCGGCAGCCTTCGGTCGTCATCAGGGTGATCGTGGCGCAAGCGCATTTCCCCAGGCGCAAGGGGTCTATCTGATTGAGTGTGGCACCCATGCGGTGACGGATGCGGGCTTCTGGCCCTGTCACACCAGTGAACGCATCGGTGGTTTTCGCGTCTTGCGTTCGGTTGGCCCCGGGATGTTGGTGACATGGGATCGCGGCTTCCACGACTTTGAGATGGTGGAACGCACTGTTGCAACTGGCGCAGAGGTGTTGGCGCGTGTCCCCAAACATGTGAAGCTGAAACCGTTGCACATCTTCCCAGATGGTTCGTTCCTCGCCAATATCTGTCCATC
>JAPKMV010000706.1 GCA_026645635.1 Caldilineaceae bacterium | reverse complement strand
CAAAAATCTCGAAAATCAGTAGCTGCCGGGCAAAAAAAAAGCGCGTTTGCGCTGTCATTGCCCCTGTGTTATTCTTTGCCCGCTCCTTTTTCGCACTGATTTTGTCAATCTATCCAGTCAGTCCGGTCATATGCAGCATGTGACCGGCACCGGGAGACAGCCATGCCAGAACGCTCACCTCTCCTGAGCGTCCGTGACGTGTCACTGAGCTTCGGCGGCACAATGGTGTTGAACAGCGTCGGCTTCACTGTGGCCGCGGGTGAAATCTGCGCGATCATCGGGCCGAACGGTGCGGGCAAGACGTCCATGCTCAACTGCATCAGCGCGTTCTACCGGCCCCAGGGCGGCCAGATTCTCTTCGGCGGGCGCGACCTGACCAAGACGCCGACCCATCACATCGCCGGCCTGGGCATCGCCCGCACCTTTCAAAACATCGCCCTCTACACCGGGCTGAGCACCCTGGACAACCTGATGGCCGCCCGCCACATCCACATCAAGGAAAGCAGCATCGCCGGCGCGCTCTACTGGGGACCGGCCCAGCGTGAGGAGATCAAGCATCGCCGCGTCGTCGAGGAGATCATCGATTTCTTGGAGATCGCCCACATCCGCAAAGCGGTGGTGGGCGCGCTGCCCTACGGCCTGCGCAAACGGGTGGAGTTGGGCCGCGCGCTGGCGCTGGAGCCAAAGCTGCTGCTGCTCGACGAGCCGATGGCGGGCATGAATGTGGAGGAAAAGGAGGACATGGCGCGCTTCATCCTTGATGCGCATCAGCGCCGCGGCGTCACCATCATCCTGATCGAGCACGACATGGGGCTGGTGATGGACATCTCCGACCATGTGGTGGTGCTGGATTTCGGCAGCAAGATCGCTGATGGCGCGCCTGACGCAGTCAAGGCCGACCCGGCCGTGATCCGAGCTTACTTGGGCCAGGCATGAGGACGCGGCGATGAGCGCAGAGACCTTACCGCAGTTTTTCCTGGAACGCGTCGAGCAGTACGCCGCCGGCAAGGTGGCGCTGCGCCAGAAGGAGTTCGGCATCTGGCAGGAATTCACCTGGCAGGACTCCTACACGCAGGTGCGCGACCTGGCGTTGGGGCTGCTGGCGCTGGGCGTGGAACGGGGCGACCGCGTCGCCACCGTGGGCGACAACGACCGCTTCTACCTCTGGGCCTACCTGGGGCTGCTGGCCATCGGCGGCGTGCAGGTCGGTCTCTACACCGACGCCGGCGCGGAGGAAATGGCCTACGTCATCGACCACAGCGACGCGGTGGTGGTCTTCGCCAAAGACCAGGAGCAGTGCGACAAGCTGCTGGAGATTCGCGACCGGCTGCCCAAAGTGCGCCGCGTCATCTACTGGGAAGAGCGCGGGCTGTGGGATTACGACGACCCGTGGCTGGTCTCCTTCAGCGCGGTGCAGGCCGAAGGGCGGGCGCTGGCGGGCGACCTGGATGCGCGGCTGGCGGAGGAAGCGGCGCGCGGGCGCGGCGATGACCTGGCCGTGATCTGCTACACATCGGGCACCACCGGGCTGCCCAAAGGCGCCATGCTCACCCATGCCAACCTGGTCACCGCAACGGCGGCATTCAACGCCGTGGACCGCCGGCTGGACACCGACAACCACGTGAGCCTGCTGCCGCTGGGCTGGATCGCCGAGCATGTGCTGGGTGTGGCGCCCCACGTGATGTATGGCATCCTCATGAATTTCCCCGAAGCGCCGGAGACGGTGCGCGCCAACGTGCGCGAGATCGCGCCCGAAGGCATTCTCTACAATTCGCGACTGTGGGACAACCTGGTGGGCATGGTGCAGGTGCGCATCAACGAGGCTTCCTGGTGGAACCGCCAGCTTTACCAGCGCTTTCTGCCCATCGGCTACCGCATGGCCGACAAGCGCCTCCACAACGAAGCGCCGGACATCAGCCTGCGCCTGGCCTACGCCGCGGGCGATCTGCTGCTCTTCGGGCCGCTGCGCGACCAGCTCGGCCTGTCGCGGGTGCGCTCGGCCTACACCGCCGGCGCCGCGCTCAGCCCGGATGCGATGCGCTTTTTCCACGCCCTGGGCATCAACCTGAAGCAGATTTACGGTTCGACCGAGGTGGCGGGCGGCGCGACTGTCCATCGCGACGGCGACGTGCGCTTCGCCAGCGTGGGCAAGCCGGCGCCGGGGATCGACGTGAAGACCGGCGAGGATGGCGAGATTCTGATCGCGGGCCCCAACGTCTTCCGCGGCTACTACAAGGACCCCGCCGCGACGGAGAAGGCGCTGCTGGTGGATGGCGATGGCGTGCGCTGGTTCCGCACGGGCGACGCCGGCTACATCGACGCCGACGGCCATGTGATCTACCTCGACCGCGTCAAGGACATGGTGGTGCTGGCCAGCGGCGACAGCTTCTCGCCCCAGTTCATCGAGGGCCGGCTCAAGTTCAGTCCTTACATCCGTGACGTGATGGCGGTGGGCGACCAGCAGCACGACATCGTCACCGCGCTGGTGATCATCGACTTCGAGAATGTGGGCGCGTGGGCGGAGAAGAAGGGACTCGGCTACACCACCTTTCTCGACCTGTCACAGAAGCCGGAAGTCTACGCCCTGGTGCAGCAGGCGGTGGAGGAGGTCAACCGCAACCTGCCTCCGCGTGGCCAGGTGCGGCGCTTCGTGCTGATGCACAAAGAGTTCGACGCCGACGAGGCGGAAATGACCCGTTCGCGCAAGCTGCGCCGGGGTTTTCTCGCCCAACGCTATCAGGCGATCATCGACGCCATGCACCGGGGCGACGAGCGGGTGCGGGTGCAGGCGCCCGTGCGCTACCAGGACGGCCGCGAAGGTTTCATCGAGACAGAACTGCGCATCATGCAATTGTAGAGCGAGTTGGCAACTCGCTCCACACACGACCGTAGGGCGAGTTTGTAACTCGCCGGAGATTGT
>JAPKMV010000705.1 GCA_026645635.1 Caldilineaceae bacterium | reverse complement strand
GCTCGTGTTCAGCACGATCCTCGGCGACCACTGGGCGGCGCGGTTGGGGCAGCACTTGCTGGTGGGCGCCGGGCTGGGCTATGCCGGCGCCGTGGTCTGGCAGTCGCTGCGCGAGTCGCTGCTGGTGGTGCAGCTCAGCACGGACCCCGGCGGCTATTGGTGGCATTGGATCGCGGTGGCGCTGCTCGTGCTGCTCGTCGCCGGCGCGTTGGCACGGATCATGCTGCCGCCGCGCCCGGCGCAAACCGAGGGCCGCCTGCGTCGGGGTCTGCGCTGGGGCGGGTGGCTGCCGGCGGCATTTCTGGCCGCTGCGGCGCTGGCCATCGGCGCGGTGGGCGCCATCCAGGGGACGCTGGCGCCGCAACTGGCGCAGGCCGCGACCACCGGCCTGCCGTGGGGCGCGCCGCTCGACGTGCTCTTTGGCGGCGCGCTGACCTTGTTGATCACCACCGGCGCACTGCTTTTCTTCACCGTGGACCCTGCGCAACATCTGGGCGGGCAGCCGGCTATCGTGCGCCGCATCATGGGCGGCTGGCTCTGGATCGGCCAGCGTGCGGTGTGGTTGGCCGCGGGCGCCATCTTTGCGCGACTCTTCGCCTCACGGATCAGCCTGCTCCTCGCTCAGTTCGAGTACTGGGCCGCCACTTTTCTGGCGACGGGCATCGGGCAACAACTGGCAACCTGGTGGGGGAATCTTTTCGGATGAGCGCGATGAAGGCCGAACCGCAGACCAGCTACAGCGCCAACCAGGGCACGATCCTGGCCCTGGGCGTCGACGTGGCCGTGGTGCGGGCGGCGCTGCTGGAAAACATCGGCGGCCACTACCGGCTTGCGGCTTGGCAGCATCAGCCCTACCGTGCCGAGGTCAACGCAGCCGACCAGTGTGCCGCGCTGCTGCGTACATTGAGCGAACAGCAGGGCCGCCCGCTGTTGGATCGGGCGCGCGGCACGCCCTGGCTCAGCGCGCAGGACCCGATCCGGCGCCCGCCGCTGGCCCAGGTGACCGTGACGGCCAGCCCACGCGCCGCAGTGCGCGTTTGGCTGGCCGGGTTGACGCCGCAGGCCAGTATCGAGGCAGCGCGGCAGGTGCTCGGCAACTGTCCGGCGCAGGTGGTCGGCGTCACGCGCTATGCGGCGGAGTTGACGGTGAGCGCACTGCTCGATGACCTGGCGATGCGCAAGCCGGACATGATCGTCGTCGTGGGCGGCTACGACGACAGCGCAAGTGGCCGCGCGGGCGACGATGGGGAGATGCAGCCGATTCTCGACCTTTGCCGCACGGTGGGGCAGGCGTTGGCGCGCACTGCGCCGGCGCATCAACCTGGCGTCGTCTTCGCCGGAAGCCGCAGCGCCGCCGCCCAGGCCGTCGCGGCGCTGCAGGGCAGCCACGGCGGGACAGTGGAGCAAGTCGAAAACGTACATCCGGCCCCGGACATCATCCAGCACGGCGGGCTGGCCCAGGCGGTGAACAGCTACTTTGCCCGCCTTTGCCGCCGCGCCGACGGTATGCGCGAGTTGGGGCGCTGGGTGACCAGCCCGGGGCGGTTGCTGGCGCAGGAAGCCGCGTTCAGCCGCCTGGTGCGCACCTGGGCAGAGGTGCAGCAGATGACCGAACTGCACGGTCTGTACATCGGTCCGACCTGGTGGCTGCATGTCTGGGTGCGGCAGGGGCAGAGCAGCGCCCGGCTGCGCTATGTCGAAGCCGGCAGCCGTCCGGCGGAATTTGACGACTGGCCGCCGCTGCAGTTGGTCAGCGGGCGCTGGCCGGAAGAACTGTGGCCGCAGCCCAGCCACTTCTGGTGGGATCGCAGCGGCATGGCGCCGATGATCGCTGCCGTGGGCCAGGTGGCGCCCCTGGCGATGGTGCAGGTGCTCCAAACGGACCTGTTGCCGCTGATGCGCGAGCGGATGCGATAGATCGCGGATGCGGCGGATTTTCCCACCCGCTCACATCCTTACCAGCCACCTCCGAACGGTCACACCGATTACAGCCTGCCACTGCCACTCACCCTATACTCCACACCAAGAGCCTCACGCCAGCCGTAGGTGCGGTTTTTAACCGCACATGGTGGCGGTGACGGGGGTTCGTGCGGTTGAAAACCGCACCTACGGGGATGAGGATTCGTGCGGTTGAAAACCGCACCTACGGGGATATTGAAAAGGATTGCTTCTACCATGTTTACTGCCGCTATCGCCGCACCGTCGATCAAACTGGCGGACACCGATCATCCGCTCCACCCGCTGTTGCAGCAGCGCTGGAGTCCGCGCGCCTTCGCTCCGCGCGCTGTGGAGCGGGCCAAGCTGCTCAGCCTGCTGGAGGCCGCGCGCTGGGCGCCTTCGGGCAGCAACCGGCAGCCGTGGGCCTTTGTCGTGGGCATGCACGGGGACGATGCCTACACCCGGCTGGCGGAGTGCCTCAACCCCAGCAACGCCGAGTGGGCGCTGGCCGCGCCGGTGCTGATCCTGAGCGTGGCGCAGACGGTGAACAGTGAGGGCAAGCCCATCCGCTACGCGCTCCACGACGTTGGGCTGGCGGAGATGAGCCTGATCGTGCAGGCGATGGCGCTGGATCTGCATGTGCATCCCATGGCCGGTTTCTCGCAGGAGCGCGCCCGCGCCGCATTTGAGATTCCTGAGGGCTTCGAGCCGGTGGTGATGCTGGCCGTGGGCTATCTGGGCGACCCGGCGCAGCTCAATGAACGCCGCCGTGCCCAGGAACTGGAGTCGCGCAACCGCAAGCCGCTGCGCGAGTTCGTCTTCGGCGAGACCTGGGGCGAGGTCGCCGCGCTGGTGGAATAGAACGACGCGGAGCAGTCGCGTCGATAGGCTCACCCAAAGACGCGAAGGCGCAAAGATGCTGGGGGAGACTGAACTGTTCGGCGAGGTGAAATAGAACGCGGATGACGCAGATTGGGCGGGTCTGC
>JAPKMV010000704.1 GCA_026645635.1 Caldilineaceae bacterium | reverse complement strand
CCACGGCTACGCCGACCGCCACTGTGACGCCGACGAACACCGCTGCGCCCACCGCCACGGCGACAGAGACGGCATCACCTGTGCCCACCGCCACGGCAAGCGCCACGGCGACCGCCGTCCCGACTGAAGCACCAACCGAAACCGCCACGTCAGCGCCGACCAGCACCTCCGCGCCGACGCCCACGCCCACGTTGCCGGCCAGCGCCGACGCAACGCCTACTGTCACAGTCGAACCGACCGCAGAGCCAAGCGAGGAGCCGACGCCCGAACCAACCGCAGAGCCGACCGAGGAGCCGACACCCGAACCATCCGCAGAGCCGACCGAGGAGCCGACGGACGAACCTACCCTGGAACCAACGGCCACGCTAGCCTGGGTCTTTGCCGCCGAACCGCCCGTGACCGTCGAAGTCGGCGCGCAATACGCCTACACGCTCGCTCTCGTGGCCGCCACAGAAGCCATAACCGCAAGTGACAGCGCAATGGAAGCAACGCCGGCAGAGGAGCCTGCGCCCGCAGCCGAAGCACCGCCCACAGCCGAAGCTGCGCCGGAGACGGCCGAAACTGCCGACGACTCACCCCGCGGCGACGCAACGCCCACGACCGACACGGAAGGCGACGAAGCGTCCTCTGCGGGCGCCGAAGAACTGCCGACCGACGACGGTGATGCCGAGGCTGCGCCGGCGGTCGAAGATGAAAGTGAAACAGCCGCGCCGCCCGTCCTGGTCTTTGCCGAATACACCGTGACCGCCCAGATTCTGCCGCCCTGGATGATGCTGGCAGCAGTCGAGTTGGAGGATGGCGCCGCCGCGGCGCTCCTCTCCGGTGCGCCGGACGCGGCCGCGCTGGGCGAGCATCCGGTCGAACTGATCGTCATCGACAGCGCCGGTTTGACCGCCACCCAGGCGTTTACCGTGACCGTCACGCCGCCGGTCGATCCCATTCGCACGACCGACCTGGCTGCGACCATCGACGAGGATGCGCTGCTGGCGGCGCAGATCGAGGCCGTTCATCTGATGGAAGACGCGTTGACCTTCACACTGGAGACCGCGCCGGCCAATGGCGCAGTCGTGACGCTGGATGAGGCCGGCGGCGCGCTCGAATACCAGCCCGCGCCTGACTTCTTCGGCGAGGATTTCTTTGCCGTGACGGTGGCCGACAGCCAGGAAGCTGCCGTGACTGTGCTGGTCAGCGTGACGGTGACGCCGGTGAACGACCCGCCGCAACTCGAAGCGCCGGCTGAATACGCCGCCGTCGAGGGCGCCGAAGTGCTGCTGGAACTTGGCGTGAACGACGTCGATAGCGACGACCTGAGCATTGCCGCGACCGACCTGCCGCCCGGTTTGCAGGTGGACGGGGAGGCGATTGTCGGTGTGGTCGAGCCAGGCGCCGCCGCGGGCAGCCCCTATCTCGCCACCATCACCGTGACCGACGGCGACGGCGCCACTGCAACCGCGACCGTTGCCTGGACCGTCACAGCCGTGGAGGACGAGGGCGCGAGCTTGCCGGAGATCGCACCGCCGCCGGTCATGGATGCGCTGCCGGTGGCGCTGGCCGCGAACATCGTCCCCGGCGTCGACGGTTTGGCCGATTACACCTGGGCGCCCCCCGACGACTTCGGCGACTGCCCCGTCGTGGATGGCGCGCTGACCGTGCGTTCACTGTCCCCAGACCTGCCGCTCTTTGCCGAGGCGACTGCCACGGTGGCGGGCGACGGGCCGCGCTTGCAGGTCACGGTCGATGCGCCGGCGGCCGGCGAGTATCGCGTCGCCATCTGCGGCTGCGCGCCGACGTACACCGGCAGCGAGCAGAGCAGTCCCGCCCTGGCCAATGACAGCGTCTACGTCACCGTGAACGGCGCGCCGATCATGCCGCCTGACGGCGCAGTGGCCATGCCGATTGCCGGCTTTGCCGACGCACCGGGTTTCACCTGGCAGAGCACCTGGCGCGACGAGATGACCGGGGCAACTGGCCCGGCCGCGTTTGGCGTAGATGCCGTTGGGCCTCAGTCAATCGAATTGTCGATGGCGGAAGATGGTCTGTTGATCTACAGCGTCGCGTTGGCGCCGGTGGATGGGGATACGATGCTGGACGGCGCAAGCTGTGCGCCGTAAAGGGTAACAAAGACGGGCGGTCTACAGTACCGAAGGAGCGGAGTTTAATTGTGCGTTGCGGCGATGGCGGACAGGTTGCGTGTTACATGTTGCATGGCGGGACGTGACACGCAGCACGCAACACATGCACCAGCAGCCTAGCCAGACCAGCCTGCACTAATCTGTTTCGTGGTGGGTGATGCGGTCGAGCACGGCGGTGCAACCGATAAAGAAGGCGGCGATTGCAGGCACCAGGGGGTCACTGCTGGCGCCGGTAACCAGTAGCAGGGCGTAAGCGGCCAGGACAACGATGCCCATCGCCAAAGCTGTGTTGCTGACTACGTTGACTTTCATGCCATCCACTCCAAAACACAAACAAAAATCCTGGCGCGATTATGGCGCAGCACGGCCATTTCGACAAGTTCAGTACTTCACGAATCTAGGAGCCTGTTTGTAAAGTCACCCCACTCTGACGCAAAGGCGCAGAGATGCAGAGAAACGCAGAGAACACGCATGGAGAACTCCTCTGTTTTCCTCTGCGAGGCTCTCCGCCTCCGCGTCTCTGCGTCAAATGGACCTTTTCAAACAGATTCTAATGCAGAGACGCCAAGAGAATCATCTTCAACTTTGCGCCTTCGCGTGAGCAGAAAGCGTGAACCGTTCAAATTGACACAGCCGCCGACTGACTGCTTGTCAGGTGAGTTCCAACTCTTCCACACGTGCGCGGCGGACAAACTGCCGGTGCGCACGAATCTCCGCCAGCAGCGCCTCCAGCTCACTCTGCAATGCGATCACTTGCTCGCCGCCCGCCGCACCGCGCCCCGGGGCGATCAGCGCC
>JAPKMV010000703.1 GCA_026645635.1 Caldilineaceae bacterium | reverse complement strand
ACGCAGGCTAACTCGACGCTGTTGCTGGCGATCACTCCACCATCTGCGTCCAGCCATTGGGCTGCAAGCGTCACCATGCCCGGCGCGGCGAGCGGCACCTGCACGACGGCACCGGGGGCCTCCAGGCGGCCACTGACCGCACCAGCCTCCCACACGATCACGCCATCGCTGCGGGCGCCGTCTACGCCGAAGCAGTGCAGCGCTACAGGCACGGTTTCGCCCGGTTGCCCGCTCCAGCGCTGAGGCCGGATGGCAACGACGTTGTCCTGGTTGAGCGGTGTGAAGATGGCGTCCAAACCATGCTTGACGTCGCGCTGCATTGTCAGCAGGCCGTTGCACTCCCAGTGCACGTCGGTGAACTCGGTGATGATGTAGCCGGCAACTGCTGAGTGCAGGCGCATGGCCGTGATTTCATAGTGCAGGCTGCACGCCATGTGCACCTGGGCCGCGCGGGCAAAGTTGGGCAGTGCACCGAAGACCGCGTCCAGCCCGTGGTCGCGGAAGCGTTCGGACATGGCGTGAGGATAGACGATGCCGTCGCCCCACTCATGGCCGGTCTCGAACCACCACGGCTCTTTGCCCTTTTCCTGAATCGTAGCGGGATCGGGCAGCCCCCAGTTGCCAAATTCGGAGACGAGCAGCGGCAGATCGGGCCGGCGCTCGTGCAGATAGTCCTGCGCCCAGATCCAATCGCTCTGGCGGCCGGCGAAGTCACGCGTCCATGCATCCCAACTTTCGGCGTGATCCGGGATGGCGCGGTAGGGGTGATAGTCCTCGATGTCGCCCGCCACATGGAAATTGCCCTGACACGCCGAGTTGTCGACGATCAGCCGCGTCGGGTCGATCTGCTTCGCTGCGTGGTAGAAGTCCACCAGCCAGCGGCGGTGCTCCGGGTTGCGCGCCAGGTCCGTACCCCAGTTCTCGTTGACCAACGTCCAGATGATAATCGACGGGTGGTTCCAGTCGCGCTCCACCATCGTGCGGAACGTATCTTTGATGCGGCGGTCGGCAGCGGCGGTCAGCAGCACCCAGTTGGGGATTTCGGTCCAGACGAGCAGGCCGAAGCGGTCGGCAACGTCGTAATAACGTGGGTCTTCGACCTTGATGTGGATGCGCAGACAGTTGAGTCCCAGCGCCTTGGCCTTGCGCGCCTGGTCTTCCAGGAATTCCAGGCTGGGCGGCGTGTAGATCGTCCCGGGATAGTAGCCCTGGTCGAGCACGCCGCGCAAATAGATCGGCTGGCCGTTGAGATAGATGCGTCCATCGCGCGCCTCGACGGTGCGGAAGCCGCAGGTGTGGCGGGTGGCGTGGTGCGTGGCGCCGTGTTGCGTGAGGGTCGTAGTGACGGTGTAGAGCGCCGGATCGTCAGGACTCCACCATTGCGCCGGGCGGTCCAAATCGGCGCGTCCGCGGCCGTCGGCGTCGAGTGTGGTTTCAGCCACGACCTCACCGGTTGGATCCAGCACCTGCGCGGTTAGCGCGCCGCCGGCAGGCAGCGCCGCGTTGAGTGTGGCCGCAATGTCGATAGCGTTCTCCGCCGGCAGCGGTGTGAGCTTCACCGCCTTGATGTGCACGGCCGGCAGCAGGTTCAGCGTCACACTTTGCCAGATGCCGCCGATGGGGCCGTACCAGCTCTGCTTGCCGTGGGGCACTTCGCTGAAGGGCGCGTCTGGGAAGCGGCTGCGGTCGTCGTTGGCATCGACGACGCGCACGACCAGTTCGTTCTCACCCGGTTTGAGTCGCGCGGTCACGTCGAAGTCGAAAGGCAGATAGCCGCCCTCGTGTTCGCCCACGCGTTGGCCGTTGAGCCAGACGGTGGCGTGGTAATCGACGGCGCCAAAATGCAGAATCGCCGCCTTGCCCGTCGCGTCGTGTTCCCAGGTGAAGCGGCGGCGATACCAGGCTACGCCGCTAGATTGGCGCAGATCGTCGAACTGCGCCTGCCAGGGCATGGGCACCTGCGCCGTGCGCCATGTCTCGATGGCGCGCACATCGTCACCGTCGCCAGGGTCGATCTGAAAGTCCCAGGCGCCGTCGAGCTGAATGGTTGTTTCGTTGTTCATGTTCTCTCACCTTGGGGCTAACAAAAACAAAGTCACGAATTACACGAATTATGACGAATGCACACGAACTTCTCGGTTACACTCGTCAAAATTCGTGGAATTCGTGACTGGAATTGGATGTGTGGCACCTATGCGCTGTGTGTCGTCAGCACCGTAAAGGAGAGTGGCGGCAGTCGGAGCGTCGCCTTGCCTTCTTTGACCACGGGCGCAGAAATCGGCTGTGCGGTGATGGCGTTGGGATGCTCCCAGGTATTGGCGGCTTTGGGATCGCTCCCCGCCAGTTGCCATGCCTCGCCCATCGTGACGCTGCGGCCATCCTGCCAGAGCAGGTCGGTGACGACGCTGTCGGTCAGGCTGCGGTTGACGATGAAGATCGCACCGTCGCCGCTGGCTGGGTCGTAGGAAGCGGAGACGTCGAGCACCGGCACGGCGCCGTATTGCTTTGTCTCCACCTGTGCGACCTTGACCAGCACATCGAGCGCCTGGCCGCGGGCGTGGTTGCTCACCAACATGAAGGGATAGAACGACGTCTGCTTCAACAGTTCGTCGCCGCGCGTGTTCAGCCAGGAAATGACGTTGACGATCTGCGCGACGCAGGCGATCTTGAGCACCTGGCTCTTGCGCAGGAAGACATTGAGCCACTGCGCCACGACCAGCGCATCTTCCAGGTTATAGGTTTCCTCACAGAGGTGGGGCGCTTCCGTCCAGTTGCCCTGCATCGGGTCGCCTTTGTACCAGACCTGCCACTCGTCCCAGGAGAGATAGACGTCGTGTTTGCTGCGGTTTTTGGCCTTGACGTAGCGCAAGACGCCGTCGAGGGTGTCGACAAAATGCTCGAAGACGACGGCGCTGGCCAGGAAGCTCGGC
>JAPKMV010000702.1 GCA_026645635.1 Caldilineaceae bacterium | reverse complement strand
TCACCGGCCATCGCCAGGAGGGTGTCGGTGAGTTTGCGGGCGCCGCGCCCCAGTTTCATCGCCGCAAACAGCCCCGGCTTCTCCCACGCACAGACCGGCCACACTTGCCCGTCCACCACAAACGCGGGCGGCTCCACCCCGGCGTGTTGCGCCTCCAACTGCGCGGACAGGGTCAGGTTCACATAGGGCCGCCCCTGATGAACGCGCACCACCCGCGCCCGCGGCGCGGGTGCAAACTCCAGGCGATCATAGGCGATGTACCAGGCGCGCATCGAGATCTCGACGAGCAGGCTCTGGCTGAACATGGTCAGGGCGCCCGGCGCCAGCGGCTGCAAAAAGGCGCGGCTCCAGACGGGAGCGTTGGCGGGTTTGGTGTGCTGGGTGATGAATTCCATCAGGCTACCTTTCTGATTTGGTTGCGTTTACTCGCCCACAACGTATGTGGCGAGCGGAATCTGCTGATTGGCCAGGGGCGCACCGTCGCGGGCTGTGAGCGGTGCGCGGGCGCCGCTCGCCGGATCATACATGCCTACGTTCAGGCTGTATTCCCCAGGCTGGGCATCGGCGGCGACGTGCAGCACCACGTGATCGACGATCACTTCGCCGGGCTGCCAGGTCCCGGTAGGGTTGCCACTCCGGAGCGGCGGCTGATCAGCCTGGGCTGCCATGCCCAACGCCGGCGCATGAAGTTGGAAGAACTGGGTGTAGTCGACCGCGGCGGGCTGCAAGCCCCGGTAATAGACGGTGACGGTCAGCGCGTCGCCGGGGCGCAGGTGAGGCGGGGCCGGCGCCAAATCAAAGCCGACCAACTCCGCAAAATCGCACCAGCGTGCTCTGCTGAGGCTGCGCCGGGGTGGTGGCAACGATCTTGATCGGTGGCAGGTCGATGGCATCCTTGACTGCGCCGTCCGCGGTGGTGTAGACGAAACGGTCGATGTCGTCGGCATCGTAGAGACCGACCACGGGCGTATACAATCCGCTGACGGCGCTGGCAGGAATACGGAGATCATAGCTGTCGGCTTCGGCGTAGAAGCGATCCCAGAAGCGGGGGCGCGCACTCTCCTGGCCGGGAATCTTGTCAAAAGTGACCAGGGTCTGGCGGTCCTGATCCACCAGATGGACGAAGGCGTGATAATCCTCCGACAGCGCGGTGGCGGCACGCCAGAAGAGGCGCAGATGCAGCAGATCGCCGGGTCGCACCGTGAAGGGCGTAGCCGCAGCGGCGACGGGTGCGCCGCCGTTCGCCGCCAGCGTGTAGCCGGCCAGCGTCACCTGTTCCTGGCTTTGCATGTCGGTCAGCGTGACGTCCAGGGAACGCGGCGCAGCCAGTGGCGGCGCGGCGACAACGCCAACATCGACAAAATCGGTCTTCTCGGTTTGCGCATCGACCTTGAATTGGAGCGTGTAGGAGGCCGGTTCATCGCCAGCAGGCAGCGGCAGACGATAGCCGTCGCGCACCACAACCCCGCGCGGCCAGCGTGTGCCTGGCTGGCTGCCGTAGAAGGGTTCGGTGCCCACCTGAGCAATGACCGACCCGGTTTCGTCCACCAGCCGCCAGGTGAGATCGAGGTCTTCATACTGGCGCGTGCTGTACCAGATCGGCTTAATCAGCAGGCTGCGGCCGTTGTCGGCGACGGCGGTCTGATAGCCAAGCAGATGCAGACCCGGCAGCACCGCCAGGTTCGTTAGCGTGGCCGGCTCAGCGGCTGCACGCAGCGGTGCGCGCAGCAACAGGCCGAGCAGCAGCACGCCGGCCAGCGCGGCTGCCGCCCACCGCCAGCGCCGCCGCAGCGCAAGCACAGCAGCCAGAGTGAGCACCGCCAGCAGCGAAAGCCATTCCGCCCAGGTTTGCAGCGGCGTCTCCGCCCAGGTCAGTTGCACGGTAAGGTCGCCGGCCGGCAGATCCACCGTGACCAGCCCTTGCTGCGTCGAAGGGTAGACCGTGGCCGGCTGGTCGTCGACCGTGGCCTGCCAGCCCGGAAAATAGAACTGATTGAGGCGCAGCAGCGCCGGTTCAGGCTGCTGCACCGCCAACTCAATGCCGGTGGATGTGACCGCACGCAGGGCGACTTGCGCGGGCGGGCGTGCAGTGGCGTCCACTGCCGGCGGTGCGTCGAACTGTTCGGCCCACTGCGGCAAAAATTCGCGGTGCCAGCCTGCGCCCCACGCGCCGTACCCCGCCTCGTAGCGGGCAATGATGGCCGGGTCCATTGCCAGGTCGGCATACATCGACGTGTCATAGGTGGCAATCACCGGTCGCCCGCCAAAGATCGCCAGGGCCGCCACGATCCCGGCGCCGGCAACCTGCCACCGCAACCGGTGCGCCAGCGTGACAATCCCGCCCGCCATCAGCGCGGTGGCGACGCCGACAAAGGTCAGCAGACGCCAGGGAAACTGCACGACGCTCAGCAGTTCCAGACGCTGCCAGATCGGCAGGATCAGCGGCGTGATGCCCGCCAGACAGATCGCCGCCAGGATGACCCAGTACCACCAGCACGCGCTGCGACGCCTGGTGAGCAGCAGACCGCCGGCAAACAGCAGCGCCTGGATGATGCCCAGACGGAACGGGATCGTGGCGACGTTGTACTTGAAGGGAAGGGTAGTCTCCACAAATGTCGTGAGCGACCACACGTGCTCGCTGAGCACTGGTGCGTTGACCGCGCTGTGCGAAAGCAGACTGCGCTCGCCGATGAGCGGCAGCCAGAAAAAGGCGGTGACACCGGCGGCTGTCAGCGCGCCGATAGTAAGCTGCCCCAGGCGGCGTGTCTTGTCGCGACGTTCGCCCGGTGCAGCGGCCAGCAGAAGCAGCACGTAGGCGCCCAACGCCGCCGGCAGCAACAGCAGCGTGATGTTGTGGCCCAGCGCCACGGCGCCGAGCAGAAACGAAGTGACCACGACGTAGCGCAGCGGCGTCGCCGCGGTGAAGACGCG
>JAPKMV010000701.1 GCA_026645635.1 Caldilineaceae bacterium | reverse complement strand
CATCTGGTCGCTGGTGGTCAGCGTGTCACCGGTCTGCAAGTCGTCGAGTTTGGTCACGACGCCGATGTCGCCGGCGACAAGTTCGTCGATGGCCTGCAGATCCTTGCCGCGCACGCTGGAGAGACTGGCGATGCGGCTGGTTTTGCCCGAGCGCGGGTTGATCAACTGCGCATCCTTCGTCACTTTGCCGGAATAGACGCGCAGATAGCTGATACGACCCACATAGCGGTCAATAATCGTCTTGAAGACCGTGGCGACCACAGGGCCGGCCACGTTGTTGTCCAGGGTGATGCTTTCGCCGTGGCGCGTGGCGGTCACTTCATGTTCGTTGGGGGCGGGCACATAGCGGCGCAGCGCCTGCATCAGCCGCTCCAGCCCGATGCCGCCGGTGGCCGTGCCGCAGTAGACCGGGGTAATCGCACAGTTCTTGACACCCTGGTGCAGACCGTGGCGCACTTCGTCGATGGTCAGCTCTTCGCCGTCGAGGTACTTCATGATCAGCTCGTCGTCGGCTTCGGCTGCGGCCTCGACCAGGGCGACGCGCGCCGCTTCCGCCTCGGCCTGCAGATCGGCGGGGATCGGCGCTTCCTTGCCCTCCGGCCCCAAATAGGCCTTCATTTCGATCAGGCTGATGACACCCTTGAAGGCGTCAGCCTCGCCGATCGGCACCTGGAACGGCACGATCTTCTCGTCGCCCAGGGTCTCGCGCAAACTTTGCACCGCACGCATGTAATTGGCGTTCTCGCGGTCCATTCGGTTGACAAAGGCAATGCGCGGTTTCTTGAGTTCCTGCAGCCGGTCATAAGCCAGCTCGGTGCCCACTTCGCAGCCGGAGACTGCATCCACCACCAGCAGACCGGCCTCCGCGGCCTGCAGCGAACTGACAACTTCGCCGATGAAGTCCTGGTAGCCGGGAGAGTCAATCAAATTCAGCTTTGTGTTGTCGAACTCGATGGGAATCACTGCCAGATTGACGGACATGCCACGGCGGTGCTCCTCTGCATCCCAGTCGGAGACGGTGGAACCATCTTCCACGCGTCCCATGCGACCGATGACGCCAGTCTTGAGCAGCAACGCTTCGACGAGCGTTGTCTTGCCAGCGCCGCCGTGGCCCAGCAAAGCCACATTGCGAATCTGGTCGGTCTTATACTTTGCCATTAGGGCCTCCACGTGTAAATGTTGGATGGTAAATCCCTGGCATTGTATAGAAAAGCGGCGATACTGTCAACGCGCCGGACTTTGCGCTTTCAGAACATCGTGGATTAAGATGCAGTTACAGTACAACGATTCAGTTCGACGGTAATCTTCGCCTGTGGCAAATGCTGCTGTTGCACCCAAACCATATTCTGCCGATCACCCAGCGGGACAGGCGCCCGAGCTGCGCCTGCTGCTGATCTGTCATGCCGAGGGGCTGCAGAATCGCTACGGCGACCTGCAGCATGACGGCGCTCCGGTGGCCGATTCTGGCCTGACCGCCTTTGGCTGGGAGCAGACGACGCTGCTTGCCCAGTGGCTGCTCACCCATGACCGCATCGATATCCTCTTCAGTGGCCCGATGTTGCGTAGCCGGTTGACCGCCCAGCGCCTCGGGCAGACCCTGGGGCTGATGGTCAACGTGGCCGAGACGCTGCAAGGGCGCTTTCCGCCGGAGACGCCGCTGCCCTGGCAGTGGACGCGCCAGCAGCGCACCTTCGAGCAGTGGGATGCGCCCGCGCCGGTCGATGTGCAGCAGCCCTACGGCGCCTATTTGCGCCAGTTGACCGCCGCGCTCGATGCAATTGTCCAGGAGCAGGTGGGCAAGACTGTTGCCGTGGTGATGAGCGGCAATGCACTGGCGACGGCGGTGCGAGCGTTCTTTGGCGCGCATCGGCTGGCCGTGGCGGTGAATCACACCGGCATCACCGAACTGCGCCGGCAGGATGGCCAGTGGCAGTTGATGTATGTCAACCGCCGCGAACATCTGCCGGTGCCGGCCGCGGCGCCGACGCGTCCCGCCCCTGCGGTCGCCAGCCCATTGGCCAACGGCGAGCACACCAGCGATCTGGGCAAGGTGACGCAGGTCTACAACAAGATTCAACCGGCGCTGGTGGAGGAGAACGACGCGGCCAAGGCCGAGCGGCTGCGCCATTTGCTCAAGTTTGCCGCTTTGCCTGCCAACGGCGCCATCCTCGACATTGGCACCGGCACGGGGCAGCTTGCTCTGGCGTTGGCGGAGAGCGGCGAGCGCGAGGTGATCGGCGTGGACATCAGCCCCGTCATGCTGGAGAGCGCGGAGTATCTGCGCCTGCGCAGCGCCGCGCCCGGCGCGGGCCGCGTCAGCTTCCGCCTGGCGCCGGCGCACGCGCTGCCTTTCCGCGACGAGCGCTTCGACGCGGTGATCTGCCGGCTGCTGCTCCACCACAGCCACCGGCCTCAGGACATCTTGAACGAGGCGGCGCGCCTGTTGAAGCACGGCGGCTGCTTGATTCTCGCCGACCTGCTGAGCGTCGACGACCCGGTCAAACGGGCAACGCAGAACGCCATCGAAGAGAAGCGCAACGCCAGCCACGTGGCCGCATTCAGCACCGACCAGTATCGCAAGCTGGTGACGGCCGCCGGCTTGAGCATCGAGGCCGACAAGGTGGTGACCTTCGAGCGCGAGCTGGAGGAATGGCTGAACGATCTGCAAACGGAGCAGGCGGTGCGCAGCGTCGTGCGCGAGATGGTGGAAGCGGGGCTAGAAACCGACGCCGCCGGGCTGAATGCCAGGCGGCGCGGGGACAAGATTTTCTTCGAGCAGCGCCTCTATTACCTCAAGGCGCGTAAACCGTAGAGAGACAGGAATAGACCGCGGATTCGGCGGATGGGGCGGATTTGCGCGGATTTCTTTGAATCAAATCCGTGCAAATCCGCCTAATCCGCCGCATCCGCGGTCTATTTGTAAAGCTCGCG
>JAPKMV010000700.1 GCA_026645635.1 Caldilineaceae bacterium | reverse complement strand
TGCCGCTCGAAGGTGATCACCTGCGGCTCGGCGTAGGTCTCAGCCGGCGTGCCGGTGATGGTGACGATAAACTGGCCGTCCTCCCTCTCGACCCAGGCGCCGGCCTGGGCAACGAGCGATTTGCCGTTCATGAAGTCGGTGACCATCGCCAGGGTGTTGTTGCCGTTGAATGTCGGCATGGTGGTGCGACGTCGCACCGGTGACTGCATTTTGGTCCATCCAGATTGGCCGCACACATAGCAGCGGCGCGGACGCAGGCTACTCCGCTTTCATCACGCCGGTGGTGTCGTCGGCCTTCTGCGTCAGGCGATGGGCGAAAAGAATCGGCAGCGCGGTGATCAGCACCACGAAGATCGCGACCACGTTGGTGATGGGGCGGTCGCGCGGGCGGAACATCTGGCTGAAGATCCAGATCGGCAGCGTCTGCTGCTGGCCCGCGGTGAAGGTGGTGACGATGATCTCGTCGAAGGAGAGGGCGAAAGCCAGGATGGCCCCGGCCAGCATCGCCGTGCCCAGATAGGGCAGCAGGATGTAGCGAAACGTCTGGAAACCATTGGCGCCCAGGTCCATGGACGCTTCCACCTGCGACCAACTGGTGCGGCGAAAGCGGGCCAGGACGTTGTTGTAGACCGTCACCACACAGAAGGTGGCATGGCCGATCACGATTGTCCAGTAGGAGAAGGGGATTTCGGCCATGCCCATGGTGGAGCGCAGCGCGATGCCGGTGACGATGCCGGGCAGCGCGATGGGGAGCAGCAGGAGCAGCGAGACCGTCTCCCGGCCAAAGAAGCGGCTGCGGTGCACCGCGGCCGCGGCCAGCGTGCCCAGCACCAGCGCCGCACCCGTGGCCATCGCCGCGACGCGCACCGACAGCCAAAGCGCTTCCCAGAAATCGGTGCGCTGCAGCGCCGCGCCGATCCACTGGAGCGTGAAGCCCGGCAGCGGGAAGGTGTAGGCCGCCTCGTCCGTGGTGAAGGCGTAGAGAAAAATGATCCAGATGGGGATGTGCAGGAAGAGCAGCACCAGCAATGCAGGTATGCTGACGCCAAAAGGTGCACGTCCATTCCCAGAATCGGTTTTCGTTGCCATCATGCCCCTGATTGTTCTTTTCTTTCACGCCAAGCCGCAAAGGCGCAAAGGCGCAAATGGATTCTCTCTTGGCGTCTTGGAAACTGTTTGGACAGTCAACCCACTTTGACGCAGAGGCGCAGAGATGCAAAGACACACAGAGAAAATCGAGAGAAAACACAGCCGGAGCCAGCCCAGCAACTCCTCTGCGAACCTCTGCGCCGCTGCGTCTCTGCGTCAACCTTGCCCCTTTTCAACAGTCAGACTGCCTTGCCGTTCCGTCACAATGCCTCGAACGCACCCAGCCGTCTGGCGCCCATCAAATAGAGGATCATGAGCACCATGGGCACGACGGTCATCGCCGCGGCAAGGGGCAGGTTGCCCGCAGTGCCCTGATACGCCAGCACCGCTTGGCCGATGAAGAAGGCCGAATTGCCCAGCACCTGCGGCACCACGAAGTCGCCCAGCGTCAGCGAGAAGGTGAAGATGGAGCCGGCTACGATGCCCGGAAAACTCAACGGCAGGATCACGTTACGGAAAGTCGCGCCGGGCCGCGCACCCAGGTCGGCCGAAGCCTCCAGATAGGACTTGGGCACTTTCTCCAGCGCGGCCTGCACCGGCAGCACCATGTAGGGCAGCCAGACGTAGACAAAGGCGATGAACATGCCCAGAAACGAGACCGAGAGCGAAGGCCCGCCGATGATCGGCGTCGCCAGCACGCCCTCCAGCAGCCAGGCCGCGCCGATCTGGTTGGCCAGCCAGGCGACGATCCCTTCCCGCGAAAGAATCAACTTCCAGGCGTAGACGCGCACGATGTAGCTGGACCAGAGCGGCATCAGCACCGCCAGGTAAAGGAAGCCTTTGGCGCGCGGGCTGGCATAGCGCGCCATGTAGTAGGCCAGCGGGAAGGCAAGCAGCGCGCAAGCCACCGTCACCGCGGCAGCCATGCTCACCGTGCGCAGGATGATCGACAGGTTGCCCGGCTGCAGGAGTGCCAGGTAATTCTTGAGCGTGAACTCCTGCACAATCTTGCCGCTGAAATCGTCAAGCTGGTAAAAACTGTTGACCAGCATCGTGGCCAGCGAACCCAGGTAGATGACCACCATGTAGGTGAGCGGCAGGGCAAAGAGCAGCCCGGTCAGCAGCCAGGGGCGCATGTAGAGGCCCGTGGAGAGGCGAGTCAGCGCCGAACGGGGGCGTGGTGCACCAAGGAGGTCTGTGGACATGACATCAACCCTGTTTCAACTTGAGCATGTGCACCTTGAGCCACTGCAAGGAGACCCGCTGCCCCTGCTGCGCGGTCAATGTGCTCGAACTGGCCTGCAGATTCTGCTGCACGACGATCATCGGCTCGCCGCTTTCCAACTCGACAATGTAGCGGGTGAAGAGGCCGAGATAATCCACATCGATCACCGTGCCGACGACGCGGCAGGCGTCGGGCTGCACCGGCGCCTCCACCGGCGCCAGGTGGATCTTCTCCGGGCGCAGGGCAAATTCGCCCATCGTTCCCGCCAGTTGCAGCGCCATGTTGCCGGTAATCATGTTGGAGGTGCCCACGAAGTTGGCTACGAAGGCCGTCTGCGGGTTCTCGTAGATGGCCGCCGGCCCGCCGATCTGCTCGATCTTGCCCTGGTTGAAGACGGCGATGCGGTCGCTCATGCTCAGCGCCTCTTCCTGGTCGTGGGTGACGAAGACAAAGGTGATGCCCAGGCGCTGCTGCAAACCTTTCAGTTCCACCTGCATCTGCTGGCGCAGTTTGAGGTCGAGCGCGCCCAGCGGTTCGTCGAGCAGCAGCACCCGCGGCTCGTTGATCAGCGCGCGGGCCAGGGCGACGCGCTGGCGCTGGCCGCCGGAAAGCTGCGCC